>JALGTI010000083.1 GCA_029821455.1 Candidatus Zipacnadia bacterium
GAGCCGGTGCCGTGCAGGCTTGGTGGCCACGTATCGTCATCAATGAAGATCATATCATCGCCTTCGCCCCACCACTCACCCCGCGTGTTGTGGATGCTGAGGTTGCAGCCCACATAGTGCCCCCGGCCTTCCGCCTCCAGGATGACGTAGTTGTCCTCCCCACCAATGTTCTTGAGCTCATTGGCAGAACCTACGTCATGTGCAGGGAGGCCATCGCACGGATTCTCGCGCCGCCATTGGCTATGAAAGCGCAATGCGTCGGGCATCGGCTCGTCATATTCCTCATAGTCCACATAGAAGTAGAGAATACTGTCAGCGCCCTCGTTGGTCACCGTGATGCGCGCGCTCTTAGAGAACGGCATCGGGAACCAACAGTTGAACGCGGAGCGATCGGCCCCATCCGGCCCACTCATATTCAGCACCGCAGATTCCCATTGGCGTATCTCACCATGGCCGACGCCGAAGAAATCCCCCAGGGGCACTTCCACGCTGGCCGCCTCTTCCCCATCCCAGTACATTCTGATGACGCGCCGCCGCGTCCAGGCCGGCTCATCGGAGCCGCTGGTCATCCAGATATGCGTGATGCAGCCAGGGCCGCTGATGTCGGCGATGGTGATTGTCTCTCCCGAGGGGAACTCCCAACGATCATTGTTGCCGCCGGTGGTGTCCCAACTCGACTGTCGCTTTGAACGACAATTCCTGGACTCAATCAAATGGCGCAGAGCATCTGACGGACACGACATGGACATTGCATAACCTCCGATTCAGGCTTTGTCACTCTTGGTGATGAATAGAATTTCGATACTCACCCATATTTGTCCTGCTACTTGTTCATAGCGAAGGTAACACCCACGCGGCGGCGAATATCACGCAACAGACCCATAGGTGTTGGGAAGGCAGGCGTCAAAGGATGCGAACTGCTGGACTGCTCTTCATCATAGCCGTCATTGGCGCACCCGTCTCGGGTGCGGATTTGACGACGTCTGCCACAATTCATCCCCCCTATATCTATCTGGGTGTGAATGCTACTTGCCACGTCTGGCGACAATTCTCGTTGCATATCCCCCCGGGCTCGTCGCGCCTGGGCTTTCCGCTGGCGGGGGGCAAGGTGGAGGCCGATAGTCTCCTGCTGCGTGTGCTGGCACCCGCGAGTGGTGTGACTATCACGGCGACCGAAAGCGACCCGGCCATCCCTGATCTCCACTGGTGGACCCTCTCGGCCACTGATGAAACTGACGTGCAGCTTGGCCTGGCGTATAACACATCTGGGGTCACCTGGCGCGTTGATTACACGCTCACCCTCGATCCGGAATCCTCACTGGCTGAGCTTACAGGTGAGTTACTGATAACGAATGATGGCCCCGAGGACTTCCACAACGCACGCCTACGGCTGCCGACGGGCCCGCAGCTCAGCTTGAACCTACTTCAGAGCGAAGCGCAGGAATTGGAACTGCTGCATCTGGCGGAAATGCCTTATCACATTCAGTACGTCTTTGATCCGCCTCGGTATGGGGGTGGTGTAGTAGCGATTGCCGTGCTTCCACGGGAGGGAGTCACCGGAGCCAACTTCACTCGCTTACCTGGCGGCCATGTGCGTCTGTACGCTGCGCGTGCGGACGCTGAGCCGTCCCTTCTGGGAGAGAGTGAGTTGCCGTACACTCCACGTCGTCGCCCGCTGGAGGTGAATGTGGGGTTGGTACCCGAGGTTGAGGTGACTTCACGGCAGTTGTCATCCGTACAGGTGAACGAACGCAAGGACGCGCGTAAGAAGCTGGTGATGTACGACCTTGACGAGGAGTTCGAAGTGAGGGTCACTAACCGACGTTCAGTGCCAACGGCGCTGCAGCTCTATCAGCATATCAGGGACACCTGGGAGATGCTTACCAGCTCTCACGAACTCGAGAAGTTGGATGCCACCACGATTCGGTTTGCACTAGGCCTGCAAGCCGGCCAGTCACAGACTGTAGTCTACAAGGTGCGGCGTAAGAACTTACAGCCCTAGCTGATGTCGCCTCTCCCCTATCTCAGCCTCACGCTTTGTACTTGCTTAGTGTGCCGTCTGTGTGAGATCTGCCAGAAGAGCTTGAGGACACATGCTGTTCAGGACTAACGCGTATCATGCTCCGCGCCCGGCCCCTTATGCCGACCGGTCCACGGTATCAACAGCCTGGTCAGTTTTCCGAAAGCCTCTGTCCGAGAGTTAGCGTACCATAGAACTGGCGCATAGAGTAGCAAGAACACCGGCAGCTTGAAGATGCCCTGAAGCCATTCACCCAGCGTGTTGATCCCCAGCAGGTTGGATATCAACCCAGCGCAATACAGGCACAGCACTGCCCACAGGATCGGAATGTGCAGCCCGCTGAGTTCCGACCAAAGAGCTAGGCGATGCTTGTGGTAGCGGCGAAACACGATAAAGAGAGAGAACAGGCTAGCCACAAAGTACCCTAATCCTGCTGATGTGGCAACCCAGCGTAGCTGGCCATAGCCGGCGTAGTAGACGGCCAGGAGCGTTCCTGTAGCTACTAGGGCCGCACCAAGGGCCTTGTAAGCCGCGACGATGAACTCACGGTTCAGTGCGATGAGCAGACCATTGGCAGCTACGGGTAGAGCCAGGAATACGCTGGCGAGGGCCAGCAGCTGTGCCGGTACAATGCAGTCGGAAAAGTCAGGGATGAAACTGTACACAAAGGCTGGCACAAAGATATGAACTGCGCCGGCGATCGCTGGCATCACTGCGGCCGCCACCAACGTCGGGCTAACGACATGGCGGTGTAGTGCCGTGATATCGCTCGTAGCCCCGTAGCGCTCCCAGATATGCGGCATAAGAACGAACCCCATCGCCTCCGGAAGACGATACAGGTGTGTAGCAATCTGCATTGCGACACTATACACGCCAAACCGCGTCACCTTCCACACTTTGAGGATGATGAAGCCGTCAACGGTCCGCAGCAGGATGTCTGAAAGCAATACAACGGCGATCGGCAGGCCGACGAGTATCAGCCGCCGGGCGACCTGCCAGTTCACATCTAGCGTAACGCGGAAGCCGACAGCGCAGTGCAGATAGTACAGAACCCCCAAACTGGCCAGAAGCCACCCCCACGTCGCCCCGACAGCACCGGGTACTGCTTGGCCGTACGCCTGAGCAAAAACGTACGCCCCGGTATACATAAACAGCAACATGCCGAGGGTAGTGATGACCGCACTAACCGCCAGCACCTTGAACTGGCCCCACGAGCGCAGCACCACCCGGTAGAGGCCGTAAGCCTGGCCACACAGAATAATTGCAGCCCCAAGTGCCACGGTTTCGCGCGTGTAAGCGCCAAGATCCGGTCGTAGCCATGCATACGCAAAGAGACCTGCCGAGGCCAGGCTACCAAGGGACAGCACCAGCACTCCGGCAGTATTCTCCAGTTCAGTGGCGCGTTGGTGTTTGCCGGCGCCCAGTGCCAGTGGCAGCTCTTTGCTTAGCCCGTGCAGCGCACCCAGATGACTGTGGGTAAGGTACATGTTGGCGAGGTTTACCAGTTGTACGAGGCCACGGCCGGTGGGCCCAATAATCCGCGCGACCAGCACGCCACGAAGCAGTCCCAGCACACTGCCCACGTAGGAACTGCTCAGGATCATAATGAATCCGGCCAGCACGCCTTCGCGGGAGCCACGATCCCTGTGTTGATCAGCCCGGTCATCGGCCTGCATCGCTCACCCGCTTGTTACTAACGATATGTTCAGCCCATCACGCAGAGTCTGACATAAAAGGAAGGGGCAGTGCTACGCTGCCCCTCACTGAATCGCCTTCCAGATCTACCCCAATAGCATATTGAAAGGCGCACTATAATGCAAGTAGCTGTTGCCCCTGGGGCGTTGAAGCCCACCAGCGGAGCATGTGAATCCGGTATGCAGCGTACGAATCGCTCCGGTCTGGCGATGCCTCCGGGGGAATCGCGGCCAGTGCGGCGGCATCCTGACCGGCAAATTGTTCGAGGAAACTGCCTACAGTCATTGCCGCCGCCGCTTCCGCTGATTTCGCCGTCGCCTTGGCGATAGATAGACAGGCGACATCAATATCTCGGCAAGTGATGAGCCCCGCGCGGTCAGCAGAGAGGGTCACGCGTTGCTGCCAGGCGTGCGCTAGCTTCTGCAGACGCTCAACGTCTGCGCCACTGAGTTGATCCCTCCAGCGCCCCACCTGCTCTGCCAGTGTTTCCCGCAGCACACTTGCGCAGTCGCCAAGCATTCGCGTCTTGCGGTCAAGGATAATATCCGCAGCCTGCCACTCGGGTAAGTACCCAGCAGTGATGTAAAAGATGCCTCGAGCCACCTGGAAGAGCTGCTCCTGCGGCTCCATCCCACGAAGCACACCTGTCGGCACAGCAATGGCCGGCGGCTGGTCCCGGAATGCAATGGTATCCATGCTCCGCTCGGGCACTATGTATATCTCGACTGCCTTGATTGCCAGCGTTTCGCTTGTCTTGTTGACCGCCTCAAAAATGCTTGCGTGTGAGTGTCGCTCGCCATGGGCGCAAAGGTTATATACGGGGTCAAGAACATCGACTTCTTCCTCCCACGCTGCGCGGATGGCCGCTGCCATACGTTGCACTGTAGGCTCCGCCTGCCACTTGGCCAGCATTGGGCGATCCTGCTCGTATTCCCAATCCGCCGGTCCTCGTGTCACTTCGCCCTCTTCATCCGCTTCCTCGCCACCAACCTCATCAAAGGCCTCACCGGCGGTGACGCTTGGCTGGACGGCCGGGCGCAAGTCATCGGTCACCTCCTCCAGGTCACCGGCAATCTCCTCAGACACCTCGTGGGCCAGGCCGAAGTCGGCCACGCCCACATCTGCTAAGTCATCTGCGCTCAGCGTCTCCATTCCTGTCAGGTCGTCTGAAAGTTCAGCACCTTGTGCGCGCCGAGCGACAAATGGGTCCGGAGGGATTTCGCTGAGTCGCCGCAGGCGTTTGGCTGCGGCAGGGTCAACTCGTTCCAGGGCCTCCCAGGCAGCCTGGTTATCTCTGTCGGCGTGGAGAATGTCCTGATAGAGGCGACCGGCCTTGCGCGGCTCCTCAAGTTGCTCATACAGATCTGCCAGCCACAAGCGCACCTCCACAAAGCTTTCGTCAATCTCAAGCGCCTCGCGGGCCAATTCCTCGGCCCGTCCGAATCTCCGACGTGATGCCTCCTGCTGAGCTTGTCGGAACCTCACCTGTGCCGAACTGCGTTCTGGGCTCTCCTCATCGAGACTCACTACACTCACCACCTTCTCTGTCATCACAGTCGTCCCACCCTCACCCTGTATCCGTCACCATACCTATTCTACCAGCAGCAGCAATCTCCTGCATAGAGTTTTTGCCTGTGTATCCAACTAGCTCGATGTTGCAGGTTCGCACAGGACTTTGCGATTGGATGGCGAAATACTCCGATGAGTTCCTGAGATGGAGGCAATAGCATTGCGCAAAGACGTGGAACTGACTCCGATGTTCCGGCAGTGGCAGGCAGTGAAAGCCGACCTGCCCGATGTCCTGGTGCTGTTCCGCATGGGCGATTTCTACGAGATGTTCGGTGAGGATGCCGAGCTGGGGGCCCGGGAGCTGGAGCTCACCCTCACCAGCCGCGAATGTGGCAAGAACCGCCGGATGCCGATGTGCGGCCTCCCCTATCACGCAGTTTCCCGTTACCTTTCAATACTGGTGGAGAAGGGCTATCGGGTGGCGATCTGCGATCAGGTTGAGGACCCCAAGCAGGCCAAGGGCCTGGTGCGGCGGGAGGTGACGCGTGTCGTTAGCCCAGGCACGTTGCTGGAGGACGAGTTGCTACAGGGCACCGAACATAACTTCCTAATGGCCATCGGCGCAGCAGACGGACGATATGGCGTGGCTCTGGTGGACATCTCCACCGGCGCTTTCCTCGTCACCGAGCCTACACCCCGCCCTGTGCCACCTTCAGACGATGGCCTCTTGGCTATGTCTCGGCAGCATCTGGCCCCGGACCTGGCTGCGGTCGTTGAGGAGCTCGTACGCATCCAGCCGGCCGAAGTTGTTCTAGCTTCAGACCTGGCCGCTGATGACGATTTGGTGGCGGCCATCGAGGCGGCAGGAGTCAGCGCCCTGCGACCGATGGCAAGCAGCGACCTGGAACTCCACACGCCGTACGACCGGCTATGCGAGTTCTTTGGCATTGATAACTTGCGGGGGTTTGGCTGCGAGGAGATGCCGGCGGCGCAGGTGGCCGCGGCGCTGGCGCTTGACTATCTTAGGGCCAACAAGCTTGACACTCTCCCTCATCTTAGTGGCATCAGCACCTATTCTACCGCGAGCTTTATGGTGATTGACGCTACGACACGCCGCAATCTGGAACTGGTGCGGACCTTGCGCGAGGGCAGCACCAAAGGCACACTGCTATGGCTCTTGGACAGGACACAGACGCCGATGGGCGGCCGCCTGTTGCGCGAGTGGCTGCTGCAGCCTCTGCTCAGTGTCTCGGAAATCGAGGCACGTCTCGAAGCCGTCGAGAACCTGGTCAATGATGGCGTCCTGGCCGACACCCTCGCCGATCACCTCCACGCCATCTACGACCTGGAGCGCCTCATTAGCCGCACTGCGGCCGGCAAGGCCAATGCCAAGGACCTGCGAGCCTTGGGTATCAGTCTGGCCCGCCTGCCGGGGATACTGACTGACATGGAGGGGACTTCTGCGGCACTGCTCCAGCATTATCGGAGTGAGATTGATCCACTTGAGGATGTGGCGGCACTTCTGGCGCGGGCCATCGCCGATGACCCACCGGCGGTCCTCACCGATGGCGGGATAATACGTGCCGACTACTCTCAGGAGTTGGATGAACTGCGGGATGCGATGGCTCACGGGCGTCGCTGGATTGCACAACTACAGGACCAGGAGAGGGCACGCACGGGGATAAAGTCGCTTAGAATCGGCTTCAATCAGGTCTTTGGCTATTACATTGAGGTCAGCCGGGCGAACCTGAGCCTGGTCCCGGATGACTATCAGCGCAAGCAGACGCTGACCAACGCCGAGCGCTTCATTACCCCAGACCTCAAAGAGCAGGAGGCCAAGATACTCGGGGCCGAGGACAAGAGCCGGGAGCTTGAATACCAGCTCTTCTGTGAGCTTCGTGACCGCGTGTCCGCCGAGGCCCAGCGGGTCATCAAGACCGCCCGGGCCCTGGCCGCGCTGGATGTACTATTGTCCCTGGCTCGTGTCGCAATCGAACACAACTATGTCCGTCCGCAGGTGGAGGACTCCGATGCTATTGAGATTGTGGACGGCCGCCATCCCGTCATCGAACAGGTGCAGGTTGCTGAAGCATTTGTACCAAACGATGCGCATCTGGATTGCGATGCGAATCAACTGCTGATTGTTACCGGGCCCAATATGGCGGGCAAATCCACCTATCTACGCCAGGTTGCCCTCATCTGCCTGATGGCTCAGATGGGCAGCTTTGTACCGGCCAGACAGGCCAGGCTTGGGCTGGTGGATCGCATCTTTACCCGGGTGGGTGCCTCAGATGACCTGGCGACCGGTCAATCCACCTTTATGGTCGAGATGACCGAGGCGGCCAATATCCTGCACAATGCTACCGACCGCAGCCTCATCATCCTGGATGAGATTGGCCGGGGCACTTCAACCTTTGATGGCCTGTCTATCGCTTGGGCAGTGGCAGAATACATCGTTCAGCAGATCCGCGCCAAGACGCTCTTCGCCACCCACTATCACCATCTCAATGAGCTCAGCGAGATCCTGCCGCGCGTCAAGAACGTGCGAATCGCCGTCAAGGAGCAGGGGGAGGAGATCATATTCCTGCGCAAGATAATGCCTGGCGGCACTGACCGCAGTTATGGCATTCAGGTAGCGCGTCTGGCTGGCCTGCCCAAGAATGTGATTGACCGGGCCAGAGAAGTGTTGGCGCGCCTGGAGCAGGAGGACCTGGGCAAGGCGGTGGCCCCGACGGGCCAGGCGGTAGAGAAGATCGCCCCCACTGTCCAGCTTCAGCTTTTCGAGGCTGCCCCCGACCCTGTCATCGAGAAACTCAAGAGCCTTGACCTGGACGCCCTCTCCCCTATCGAAGCCCTTATAAGGCTGAAACAATTGAGGGACGAAGCCGAGGGGCGGTAGGTGCCTATCGCCCTGTTCGGTTCCTGGCGGTTATAATACAATTGACAGTTGAGGCCAAGGACGCTATACTTTGGCCTGCAACTCCGATAACATGACAGTCGCGCACCGAGACGGTGGGGACCTATTGAGGTACCTACCGTTCTGTGTCGTACCCTGGCGCACGGGAGCTATGAATGCAAGCTTTCGAAATCGAGAAGATAGTTGGTGAGCAGGGCAACCGGTACGCAATCGTGGTTCTGGCGGCCAAGCGCGCCCAGCAGATAAAGGACGGTTCGCCGCCGCTAGTAGAAACCACCGCCAAACAACCGCTGACCATCGCCCTCCAGGAGATCGCCGAGGGCAAGGTGCGCCTGGGCACGCCTGAGCCCGAAGCGGAGGAGGGCAGCGACGCAGATGCCGCCGGCGACGCGGCTGAGGACGAGGCCAAGGATGAGCAATAGTTGTGGTGAGGCGCCAGGTGGGCAAGGACTTTTATGAACTGCTGGGCGTTGACCCAGGCGCCTCGCAGGAAGAAATAAAGAGAGCTTATCGGCACCTTGCGCGCAAATTCCACCCGGACGTCAACCCTGACGGCGCGGAGCAGTTCAAGGCGATCAGCGAGGCGTACGCAGTTCTGTCAGACCCCAACAAGCGCGCTCACTATGACCGCTTTGGCACCACCGACCCCAGCAGCTTTGGTTTTACCGGTGGCTTTCCCGACATCTTTGAGGTATTCAACGCAGCCTTTGGTAATATGCCGTTTGGTGCGGGCTTTGCCGGTCCTCAAGCGGGCCGCAGCCTGCGCTACGAACTGACCGTTAACCTCGAGGATGTCCTCCACGGCGCCACCAGGGAGATTGAGTACACGCGTGTCGGATTGTGTGACCACTGTGATGGCACAGGCGCCGAACCTGGCAGCGATGTGCGCACCTGCCCCACCTGCCGTGGGAGCGGACAGATAAGACAGACCCGCAACACCTTCCTTGGAACGATCTCTACCGCTTCGACCTGCCCGAACTGTGGGGGGGCCGGCCAGGTGATAACTGACCCATGCGCCGAGTGTAATGGACAGGGCCTCGTACGGACGAAAGAGCAAACAACGGTGGAAGTGCCGCCCGGTATCGAGGACGGGCAGGAGCTTGTTCTACGCGGTCTGGGCGATGAAGCAGGACCTGACGTGCGGCCAGGCGATCTGTACGTCCGGATTCGTATCAGGTCCCACAAGCTGTTCACGCGCGATGGCGCTGACCTGATTCACCAGCTTGACATCAGCTTTCCGCAGGCCGCGCTCGGTGACATTGTGATGGTGCCCACCCTCGAGGGCGAGGTAGAGTTGCGCATTCCTTCGGGCACCGAGAGCGGCGACGAAATACGCCTCTCTGGGCAGGGCCTCCCCTATCTACGCAGTAATCGCAGAGGCGAGCTTCGAGTGGTTCTCCGGGTCACGACCCCAAAGCGACTAACCGAACGGCAAAAGGAACTACTCCTGGAATTGGCCCGTGAAGAAGGTCAGCAGGTTCAACCCCAGGATCGCAGCTTCTTCGGGCGGATGAAGGACGCCTTCGGCGGAGGTTGATCCGCACTGTGAGTTGTACTCACGACGGTGAGTGGCTGCAGGTTTCCGTGCGGTGTCCCCCGATCGCTGCTGAGGCTGTAGCTGCCCTTATGCTGGAGGTTGTGCCCTCCGGTGTCAGCATTGAGCAGAGCCACGATACCCTCGTCAGTGTCTACATACGTGACGACGAGGACACTGATGTCCTACTCGCTCGCATCACAGAACTGGTGGACCAAGTTGATGCATCTCTGACCCACGGACGCGCGCTCGTGATACACACGCAGACGGTATATGAACGGGATTGGGCTGAAGCGTGGAAGCGCCACTATCATTGTATGCGTATCGGTCAGCGCTTGGTCATCAAACCAACCTGGGAGCAATGGCCCCCTTCTGATGGCAGCCTTCTTCCCCAACCCGATGATATCATCATTGAGGTAGATCCTGGTATGGCATTTGGCACGGGCCAGCACGCCACCACCCGCTTGTGCCTGGAGGCGATCGAATGCCTCGTCCAGCCGGGAGATAGAGCCGCCGATATCGGCTGTGGCTCCGGGATTCTCTCAATTGCCACCACAAAGCTGGGAGCCGCACAAGTACTCGCAACCGACGTTGACCCATTGGCCGTGCGGCTCACACGCGAAAACTGTAAGGCCAATGGCGTAGCTGGCCAAGTCACTGTCCGACAGATGGCGGGTTTGCCCCAGGAGACCAGCAGTTTCGATCTGATTGTCGCCAATATCTCCGCCGAAGTAGT
>JALGTI010000084.1 GCA_029821455.1 Candidatus Zipacnadia bacterium
GACGACAAAGTCGCTCATCGCTCCGATTTCGTGGTCAGCAATGATCTTGACATTCTCCGTCAGTCCGACCGGCCCGGAGTAGCCCACGGCAGCCCCTGTCAGCTCCTGGATCTCCTCGGCCGTGGCCATCCGCAACTGCTCAGCGCCAGTGACGTGTCGGAGCTTCGTCTCATTCAATTCCCTGTCGCCGCGCACCAGCGCCGCCACGAACTCGTCATCAGCTTGGTACAGGAGCGTCTTGACCAACTGCTCAGGCGGCACGTCTAAGAACTCGCAGACCGCCTCGATGGTGGTAGCACCGGGAGTGGGCACCAGCTCGGCCGGGCCATGCTTATCTGTGATCTGTAGGTGTTCAGGCGGGCGCGCAGTGGCGCATTCGGCATTAGATGCGTAATCACAGCTATCGCACATAAAGACCGTATCCTCGCCGGCCTCGCTCAGCAGCATGAACTCACGCGTATCGTCTCACGCGTATCGTGGCCGCCCATCGAGCCCGCCTCGGCCTCCACTATCGTGACCGGCAACTTCATTCGCGCGAAGATGCGCACATAAGCCTGGTACATCGCCTCATAGGAGGCATCCAGCGCGGTGCGGTCCACATCGAAGCTGTAGGCGTCCTTCATTATGAACTCTTTGACGCGCATCAGCCCGCCACGCGACCGCAGCTCGTCACGAAACTTGACCTGTATCTGATAGAGCGTCAGCGGCAGTTCCCTGTAGGACTTCACATCGTGGGCCACCAGGTCGGTCATGACTTCCTCATGTGTTGGCCCTAGGCAGAACTCCCTGCCGCTCTTATCCTGAAGCTTGAATGGCTCAGGCTGGAAGGTGTCCCAGCGATCACTGCGCTCCCACAGCTCCCTCGGATGCAGCACAGGTAGTAGCACCTCGTGGGCACCGGCGGCATTCATTTCCTCGCGGATGATTTGCTCAACCTTGCGCAGCACGCGCAGGCCCAGGGGTTCAAAGCTGAAGATGCCGGCCCCCACGGGCCGGATGAAGCCGGCGCGCAGCAGCAAGCGATGGCTGGCGATCTCCGCCTCAGCCGGGGCCTGGCGCAAGGTGGGGGCATAATATCGTGATGCTCGCAATAGTGTAAACCTCCTCAGAATGGATCAAGCCACTTTCAAGACGCGTCGCTAACGACGATGCTCTTGATCTCGTCAATCAACGCCAGCGCCGCCTCATCTATCCTCACTCGCGTGACTACCTCCCCGTGCCT
Source organism: Candidatus Zipacnadia bacterium (assembly GCA_029821455.1). Lineage (GTDB taxonomy): Bacteria > Armatimonadota > Zipacnadia > Zipacnadales > Zipacnadaceae > JALGVG01. Next base: position 1,223 of record JALGTI010000084.1, read on the forward strand.
GAACAGCGCGGCAGACTGTCCCCCACAGGCGATACCTACATCCGCCTCCCTCGCTTCGCCGGGGCCGTTGACCTCACAGCCCATTACCGCGACCACGATCGGCGCGTCAATCTCCTGCAGCGCCTCCTCGACTTCGTCGGCAATCGCGCGCAGGTCCACCTTGCAGCGGCCACAGGTCGGGCAGGAGACCAGCCTCGGCCCACTCAGCAGCCCCAGCGACACCAGTATCTGCCGCCCCACAGTGACTTCCTTGACCGGGTCATCAGTCAGCGAGACCCTGAGGGTATCCCCGATGCCATCTGCAAGCAGAGTGCCGATGCCGATTGCTGAGCCTACCGTGCCCGCCTGCCCAAAGCCTGCCTCCGTCACGCCCAGGTGCAGCGGCCTATCGCTTTGCGCCGCAAACAGCCGGTTGGCCTCGATGGTGCAGCGCACGTCGGAGGCCTTGATGGAGACCACCAGGTTATCACAGCCCAGCCGCTGCATCCGCTCGACATTGCGCAGGGCGCTCTCGCACAGGGCTTGAGGCGTGGGATGTTCGTACTTCTCCAGCAGGTCCGCTTCCAGCGAGCCGGCGTTGACCCCCACCCTGATGGGTATACCCGCCTCGCTGGCAGCCTGTACCACCTCCCCAAGCTTCGCATCGTCTCCGATATTGCCGGGGTTGATGCGGACCTTGGCCGCGCCGCGCTCGATGGCGCCAAGGGCCAGGCGATGGTCGAAGTGAATGTCGGCAATCACCGGCAAGGGGCTTTCGTCAACGATGATGGCGAAGGCCTCCAGCGCCTTCTTATTAGGCACGGCAACCCGCACCAGGTCGGCACCAGCCGCGGAGACCTGGCGGATCTGTTCGCCAGTCGCCCTGGCATCAGCGGTATCGGTCTTGGTCATCGTCTGGACCGAGACCGGCGCACCGCCTCCGATGGCGACGGAGCCGACCATTACCTGGCGTGTTTTTCTACGAGGTGCACCTCTCACAATCCTGTATCCCCTGATACTCACACATGGCGCCAAGGGCCGACAGGCAAGGGTGCCTGTTGCACATAACGGCCGCAGGCGAGACGCCTGCGCCACGGGGAGAAAAGGCCTGCACCCCCACGACATGCCTGCGCCACGTGAAAAAGGTCTGCCCTGCCGCGCAGGTGCCTATCGCCCCCTCAGGGCACTCCGAACATTGTCAGGTTGTAGACATCCTTAGCTACCAGGCCCAGAAACAGGCCGAGGATGATGACTATGCCAGCAAAGCGGATGGCCAGCTCAATTCTGTGGTTCACCGACTTGCGGGTGAGGCCCTCAAAGGCGATCAGAACCAGCCAGAAGCCGTCGAGTGGTGGGATGGGGACGAGGTTGATGACAGCGAGGTTGGCGCTGATGACGCCGCCAAGATTGAGCACCTGCTGCCAGCCATACTTGGCCTGCTCAGCCGTCATCGCTATGATGCCGACCGGCCCGGCCACGGACGAGGGGGAAATCTTGCCGGCGATTGTCGCGGCTACCATATGGACTACACCTGTCACAGCCATGACGGACTGTATGGCAGCAGCCTCAAGCGCCTCACCCACCTTTGCAGGGCGCGTCTCGGGGCGGAGGGTAATGCCAATGCGTCCGATCGCCGCAATCGGGGTGGTCAACCGTCCGCTAGGGTCGAGTTTGCCAATGCGGTCGTGGACGCGGCGCGGCGTGACTGCGATATCAAGCAACTGGCCGTCTCGCTCAACCTGTAGCTTCAGTGGCGTGTCGGGTCGAGCGCCGATATAGCCGGCCACGGCACTCGTACCGATCGGCTCAAAGCTGGCGCCTAGCTCCTGGGAGGTAAGCTGTGCCGCCTGGGAGGCTGTCAGTTCGCCCTCGTAGCTCAGGATTGCCTCAGGCACATCAAGCGTGCTGATTAGTGTTGCGGGCATTGCCCCCTCCTCAGGCGGCCCCACGATACCCAGCCACACCTGCGGCTTATTCAGCTCCCGGAGAGCGAGGAGCAGGTCGGTGGGCGTGTAGACAAGCAGGTCCTCGACCTGCATAATGAGACTGTCCTCGGTGAGTCCCGCCCGGTCTGCAGGGCTTTGAGGGGCTACGTGTTCGACCCAGAGACTGTAACGCTCCCCGTCCGCCGAGACCAGCCTGTCACCCGGCTGCAGACCAGCCTGCGCGGCCGGCTGACCTTTGAGCACACTGCCGACGAAAACCTTCCGCGAGTCCTCGACCGGCATACCCTCCCACAGGTTGACCACGAAGAACAGCCCGACGGCCAGGACCACGTTCATAAGCACACCGGCGATGATCGTTGCCGCCTGCAGCGGCCGGGGGCGGGAGAAGAAGCCGCGTGGCACCTGCCGCTCGCCCGGCTCCATTCCCGCAATGCGTACAAAGCCGCCAAATGGTACCCAGTGGATGGAGTAGAGCGTCTCCCCGCGACGGAAGCCGGCCAGCACCGGCCCCAGCCCAAAGGCAAACTCCTCCACCTTCATCCGTGACAGCTTGGCCACGATGAAGTGGCCCAATTCGTGAAAGAATATGCACAAGCCAAGGATTACAACCACGGCTGCTATGCTGTTGAGAGTGACATTGATTTGTTCTAGCATCTGTCGTTCAGTGTCTCCAATGTGTCCTCTTTACTGGCTACTGCACAACTGGTGCACGAACTCCCGCGCCCAGCGGTCAGCCTCCAGCACGTCATCCAGGCTGTCCGTCCGTTGAGGCTGGTGAGCCTCCAGCGCTCGTTCTATCAAACGCGGGATGTCCATGAAGCATATCTGTTCCTCTAGGAAGAGCCGCACCGCCTCCTCGTCGGCGGCATTGAGTACCACCGGATAGCTCTTGCCACTGCGGCCGGCCTCGAAGGCCAGCCGTAGGCAGGGGAACTTGCCCACATCCGGACTGGCGAAGGTCAATTGTCCAACCTGGTCTAAGTCCAGGCGTGGCAGGTCATTGGCCACGCGCTCGGGGTACATCAACGCATACTGGATCGGTATCCGCATATCCGGCAGCCCCATCTGTGCGATTATGGAGCCATCCTGGAACTGCACCATCGAATGGATAATGCTTTGATGGTGAATGACGACTTCAATCTGGTCGAAGCTCAGCCTGAACAGGTGCTTTAGCTCGAACACCTCGAAGCCCTTATTGGCCAGCGTGGCCGAGTCAATAGTGACCTTTGGCCCCATCTTCCAAGTGGGATGGTCGAGAGCCTGCCGGGGAGTGACCTTGGCCAGCTCCTTGGCAGAAAGCCTGGCAAACGGCCCGCCGGAAGCCGTCAGCAGCACCTTCTCGAGCGCTGCCCGATCCTGCCCGTGAAGGCACTGGAAGACGGCTGATATTTCGCTGTCAATCGGCAGCAGCAGTGCTCCAGCACGGGTGGCAGTGCTGACCACCAATTCGCCGGCGGCTACCAGTGGCTCCTTGTTAGCCAGAGCTACATCCACACCGGCTTGCAGAGCCACCAGCACCGGTGTCAGGCCGGCTAGCCCCGAGATGGCTGCTACCAACAGGTCTGGTTGAGTGCGTCCGATTAGATCACAGAGGCTATCCGGACCATCGCGGGCGGCCAAGACGCTCTCGACAACACCGAACTCCTGGCACTGGCTGGCCAGACCCTCCACATCAGAGCCGGCCGCCAGACCGACCACTGTGAGGCGATCCGGGTGTGCCCGGACCATATCGAGCGTCTGCTGCCCGATGGAACCTGTGGAGCCCAGGATGACAATGCGCTTGGCCGAGGTCATAATGGAGGAATCGCGGCGTTGCCGCGTCTTTCTTTGCCACTGCCAGTTTATAGGAGAGGATAGCAGCGCCCGGCTCGCTTTGTCAAGGATAGCTGGCTGCCAGCAGCAACGGCCGCGCCTTATCTGGCGTGTGGCAGTTGACAGGCTCGGCTTGATGTAGTACGCTGTAGTGGTGAGGGGGGATGCTGCCGACCGAGTCCTGCCCGGGTCAGAGGCAGGCCTTTTTGCATTCCGCCCGGAGCTACTGCGCCAAATTCACACGTAGATCGGAGGAGCAATATGGGTCGTAAGAAGAAGTGGACAAAGCAGACTATCACACAGACAATTCTGAAATTGCATAAGCGTGGGGAGTCGCTATGCACCCGCAATATGAGGAAGCTGGGCTACAGCGGCATGGTGACGACCACCTACCGTCCCGACCTGTTCGGGAGTTGGCGGAAGGCAATTGAGGCGGCCGGTCTGGATCCGAACGTGGTGTGCCGGCGGCTACGCAAGTGGACCAAGGAGCGGATCCTTGAACGCCTCCGCGAGCTTCACCGCAAAGGGGTGGACCTCTCACATGCCGCAGCCAAGCGGGACCATCAGTATCTGGTGGTAGTTAGCTCCAGAGAAGATATGTTCGGCTCGTGGCAGGCGGCGATTGAGGCGGCTGGTCTCGACTATTCCAAGATCAGTCGCCACCGCTGGTGGACGAAAGAGAAGATTGTGGCGGAGATCAAGCGCCTAGCCGCGGCTGGCCAGCCGCTGAGCCACGATGCAGCCAAGCGCAGCAATGGTGCTTTGGTCTCGGCGGCCAGTAGCCCCCGGTACTTCGGTAGTTGGGGGGCGGCAGTGGAGGCAGCGGGTCTTAACTACGACCGGGTGCGCAAGACGAACCGCTGGACAAAGCAGAAGATCATTGATAACATCCGAGCCCTGACCCGGCAAGGGGAGAGAGTGAACAACGCCAACATGCGCCGCCTTGGCTATCGCGGCATGATGGAGGCTGCCAGTCGCCCAGGCAACTTCGGTAGTTGGGCGGCAGCGGTCGAGGCGGCGGGGTTAGACTATGATGAGGTGCGAAAAACATAGGTAGGGATTCGAGCCTGCGTAGGGAAGTGCTCGTGAATCTCCCCGAAGTGCCAGTTAGCCCGTTCAAGGTGAAGAGGCGTTGATAATGGTCGTTGAGCGGTTCGTCTTTAGAGTGGGAATAGATATGACCGGCAAGCCGCTAATGATCCTGGCTGACGAGGCTCAGGAGCGGCTGTTTCCCATCTGGATCGGGCCATTTGAGGCCCAGGCGATCCAGATGGCGCTGGATGGCGAGAAGCCCGTGCGGCCGCTTTCCCACGACCTGCTGGTGAACACTCTAGCGGCGCTGGGCTATCAGATCACCGACATCGCGGTCACCCGCCTGGAGGATCAGGTTTTCTACGCTGAGCTGGTCCTGCAGGGCGAGAATGGGCCCATAAGAGTGGATGCGCGGCCCAGTGATGCTGTGGCCCTGGCACTGCGAACTGGTGCGCGTATCTGGGTGGAGGAAGAAGTGCTGATTCAGGCTGAAATACCCAATGAGGAGGCAGAGCAGTGGCAAGCAGATCGGCTGCGTGAGCTGCTGGAGGATGTCCCAATACCCGAGTCCGACGAGCTGGACCAGACTGATGAGGAAAACAATCCCGAGAAGGATGATACGGAGGACTAGATTGTGACACGTTCGACAAGGTGGTTCGTGGGCCTTATGGTGGCGATCTTCGCCATCATATTTGCCCTAAAGCTTCTCGAAGTCTACACAAACTACTTGTGGATGGATAGCCTTGGTCAGAAGGCAGTCTTTGGCACGATGTTCTGGACCAAGGTGGTGTTGGGACTGGTGGTCGGCGTGCTGTTGTTTGTGGTACTGTGGGTCAATGTGCGGATTGCGCGGCGCCCGCTGCCGACCGACATCACCTTCATTGGCCGCAGGCTACTGCCGGACGAGGAGCGAGAGCAGATCGAGCAGTATGCCAGCAAGGGTCTGCTGGTTTTCTGTCTGATAGGCGGGCTGATGGCCGGCTCGGTGGCCAGCGGCCGCTGGCTGGACTGGCAGATATTCGCAAATGCCGTCCCGTTCAGCTCGACCGATCCGCTGTTTGGCAAGGATATTGGCTTTTACATCTTCAGACTGCCGTTTATCCAGTACGTGTGGCGGACGGTGTTTTACAGCATCGTTATTGCCTTCGTTGCCAGTGTCCTCATTCACCTGTATATGGAAGCGATCCGCATCGTGGGCAACACAGTGCATGCCATCCCACGGGCGCGTGCTCACTGCCTGATCTTGCTGGCACTGGCCTTGTTCGTGAAGGTATATGGGTACAGGCTAGCTCAGTACAACCTGCTGTATTCGACGCGTGGAGGCAACTTCTTCGGGGCTTCCTACGCCGATGTGGGCGCGCGGATGCCCGTCTACTTCCTGATGATGGGCCTGGCGTTCCTGGCCGGCCTCTTTATGCTTATCAGTATCAAGGGCCGCAACTTCAAGCTGCCTGGCTGGTCGCTAGCTGTACTCGTGGCGGTCTCAGCTCTAGGAGGCTCCGTCTATCCTGGTGCCATACATAAGATGGTCGTCGAGCCGGTTGGACCTCTGAAGGAGCGGCCGTACATCCTTCACAACATTCAGGCTACCACTGAAGCCTTCGGCCTCAACCAGATTGAGGAGCAAGTCTTCGAGGTCAAGGAGGGTGCGCTTGACCCGCAACTGATTGCCGACAACCCTCTGACCATCAACAACATCCGCCTGTGGGACCACAGGCCTCTGCAGCGCACTTATGACCGCCAACAAACCCTGGACACGCCGTTCTACCACTTTGCGGACGTGGATGTAGACCGCTATACCGTGGACGGACATTATCGCCAGGTGATGATCTGTGCCCGCCAGATTGACCACGCGAAGCTGCCGTCGCGGACGTGGGTGAATGAGCACATGGTTTACACCCACGGATATGGGGTGTGTCTGTCACCGGTCAACGAGAAAACTCCCGAGGGATTGCCCTACTACTGGATAAGAGACATTCCGCCTCGCGGCCCGGAGGAACTGAAGATTGACAGGCCACAGTTGTATTATCAGGCCAGCGTCCACCCGCGGCTGATCGAGTGGCTTTCGCCGCCGGAGCGGCCTGCTGAGCAGCCGCAGCCATCGCCAGATGACGATGTGCAGCCCGGGTCTGGGGGGAGCCCGTCGCCCAGCAGGCCAACGGGCTTGGGCCAGGTCTATCAGACTAACTTCACCATAGTCAATACCGGCGTGGACGAATTCGATTACCCGACGGTGGCCGGCGCCGCCGGCGCCCAGGATAAGGCGACTACCACCTATAGCGGGCAGGGTGGAGTACCTATCGGTAGCTTTATGCGGCGGGTGGCCTTTGCCGGGCGCTTCCGCAGCAAGGATATCCTGTTCACTACTGCCCTTCAGTCCGACAGCAAGATTATCTTGAACCATCTGCTGCCGGATGGCCTGCTGCCCTTAGCACCCTTCCTGATCTACGATCCGGATCCGTACATCGTCATCGTGGATGGGCGGCTCAAGTGGATAAATGACGCGTATACCTACAGTACGCTGTACCCGTACTCCAAGCGGGCCGAGCGTCCGCTCCCACCGCTTAACTATATACGGAACTCCGTGAAGGTGGTCGTTGACGCTTATGATGGCATCCCAGAGTTCTATGTAGTGGATCCGTCCGACCCGATGGTGCAGTGCTATCGCAAGATATTCCCGACTCTGTTCACGGATGGGGCGGAAATGTCGCCGGAGATTCGTGCCCATCTACGTTATCCGCAGCTTATGTTCACCATCCAGGCGCAGATGAACTGCGACTATCATATGACTGACCCTGACACCTTCTATATGCGTACCGATAGCTGGGCGATGCCAATAGAGAAGTATGCCGATGCCAGACGGTTGCTGGAAGCCTACTATGTGGTTATGAAGCTGCCGGGCGAGGACAGAGAAGAATTCCTCCTGATGATGCCATTCACTCCCAAGGAACGCGAAGAGCGGAATATGGTGGCGTGGATGGCAGCGCGGTGCGATGGTGAGCACTACGGGAAGCTGCTGTTGTATCGCTTCCCCAAGGACAGCGAACTTATGGGCCCATTGATGGCCGAGGCCACTATTGACCAGGACACAGATATATCGGGCAAATTCACCCTGTGGGGGCAGAGCGGTAGCCGCATCATTCGCGGGAATCTGCTGCTCATTCCCATCAACCATTCTATGCTGTACGTCGAGCCCATCTTTCTGGAGGCTTACCAGCATGGCGAGGAGACCGAGAGTTCGCTGCCGCAGCTCAAGGCGGTAGTGGTGGTGTACGAGGGCCGTGTAGCGATGAGGGCGACGCTTTCGGAGGCTCTGGCCGCGATTTTCGGGGCGGCGCCGGCCGTTACTGAACCGGGTGTCGCACCAGTGCCAGCGCCGATTGAGGGCGACCTCCAGACCCTGATACAGCAGTGGATTGATCTGGACAAGCAGGCCAACGGGCTGTTGAGCCGGGGTGACCTGGCCGGTTATCAGAGCAAGCATAAGCAGCAGCGAGAGCTGGCTGAGCAGATCCAGAAGAGGATCGAATAACAAGAGATGAAGCCAGCGGTTATCAAGCGCGTCAAGGCCGTGGTTTTTGACTTCGACGGCACTCTGGCGGAAACGAAGATCAACTTCGCGCGGATGCGCAGCCTCATCGTCGAACATCTCAAGGAGTGGGGGCTGTTCCAGGAGGGCTGTGACGAAGGACGCTATATCCTCGAAATCATCGCCTGGGCCAAGCAGAAGCTGGCCGCCCGGCCGGATGAACTGAAACGCTATGATGGCGAGACCAGGCAGATAATGGAGCAGGTCGAACTGGAGACCTGCTCCGCTGCACATCCGTTTCCGGGTGTGGCAGAGGCGCTGGGACGGCTTAGCGATCGCGGCTATCGTATCGGCATCATCACCCGCAACTGCCGGGCAGGTGTGGCAGCGGTGCTCGACCGCTACCACCTCCACCACGAGGTGCTTCTAACCAGGGATGACCTGGAGCGCATCAAGCCCGACCCCGAGCATCTCCTGGCTGCGTTGCAGGAGCTGGACGTGGAGCCACGGGAGGCAGTGATGGTGGGAGATCATCCTACCGATGCTCAATGTGCTAAGGCCGCGGGCGCGCTATCCGTTGGGGTGCTGACGGACAAGACCACCAAACAGCAGCTTCTTGAGGCCGGTGCTGACCTGGTGGTAGATGACGTGCCGGCCCTGGCCGCTATCCTTTGTGACCACGAGCCGGACGCGGGATGAAGCGACATCGGCTGCCAACCGGCAAGCTGGATATGGAGCTGCTGCAGCAGCTCTTGGACGGCCTGCACGGTGACGACCCCTCCGTGATAGTCGGCCCGGGTGTGGGCCGCGATGTAGCTATCCTCGATGCCGGCGGGCCGGAATACCTGGTCGCCAAGACCGATCCCATCACCTTCGCCACTGACGCCATCGGCTACTACTGCGTGACGGTCAACTGCAACGACATCGCCACCTGCGGCGGCACACCCCGCTGGTTCCTGACCACCGCGTTGCTCCCCGAAGACCAGACCACGCCGCAACTGGTTACCGATATCTTCCACCAGATTGATACGGCGTGTGCTGACATCGGCGTGATCCCGGCCGGTGGACACAGTGAGATTACCTACGGACTGGACAGGCCCATCCTGGTGGGGACAATGTTGGGAACGGTGCCCAAGGACAGCTACATCACCAGCGCCGGCGCGCAGGTCGGCGATACTATACTCCTGACCAAAAGCATTGCCATCGAAGGCACTAGTCTTATCGTGCGGGAGAAGCGAGACGAGGCCATCGAAGGCACTAGTCTTATCGTGCGGGAGAAGCGAGACGAGCTATTGGCCAGAGACTTCGAGCCTGAGCAACTTGATGCAGCCGCCGGGCTGCTGTTTGAGCCAGGGCTCTCCGTGCTGCCTGAGGCGCGAATTGTCTGCCAGACAGCCGATGTCCATGCGATGCACGACCCGACCGAGGGCGGGCTGGCAACCGGCCTGTGGGAACTGGCTATCGCCAGTGGAGTAGGTATGGAGATCTGGAAAAGGGATGCCGATGTGTCAGAGATTGTGTGAGACGTATCGCCTGGACCCGCTGGGGCTGATCGCGTCCGGTTCACTGCTCATCACGGTGCCACAGGAGCAAGCACAGGATGTCATCGGGGCCTGCCGGGCGGCTGGCATTGATTGTGCGGCCATCGGGCGGGTGACGGAACCTGAAGCAGGCCTGGTGCTGAAGGGGCCGAATGGCGATGAGAAGCTGCCCCGCTACGACCAAGATGAGGTCGCTAAGCTCTTCTAGGCTGCCTGTGGACAGAGAGACAATATGTGGCTTATGCGTAGGGTAATTGCAGCTATTGCGCTTGGGTGCCTGGTGGCTGCCGTGGCAGGAGTCGCCGGGGCGCAGGAGAGCGTAGCGGGGGCAAATGAGGCCTTCACCTTCGCAGTCATCGGATCCTGTCAGCCACCGCCGGGTAGCGCATACTCTCCAGTACTGGCGACCCTGGCCGCTGATATCGGCCAGCAGCAGCCCGCCTTTGTGCTGGGGACCGGGGACTACATAGCAGGCTCCACAGACGAAGCCACCTTGCGCCAGCAATACGGGGCGTTCTTTCAGGCTATTCAGCCGTTCCAGCGACTCCGCTCAGTGCCGGTGGCATTTGCGCCGGGACGCGCAGAGGTGGGCCGCAGCAGCCGCAACCTGGC
>JALGTI010000085.1 GCA_029821455.1 Candidatus Zipacnadia bacterium
AGAGCCGGATGTAAGGGCCGGCAAACAAACGGCGCTGGGTGTGGAAGCAAAGGGCTACAGCATGTCTCCAGACTGGCCGCCCAGTGAGGCCGCGGCACGGCACAGGCAGATGCGGATTGATCTGAGTCGGTAGCGAGTAGACGTAGGTTGGTGACAAGATAGCATTGAGCGACTATTGGCCCCGCAGACGCAGGCGGGGCTGTTGCGCAAGTGTGAGTTGGCAAAGCGATGGCGTTGATAAATCCGGGACTTGGCGTGCGGTTGGCTGATCTCCTGAGGACGCTGCGGGAGTACGAAAGCAACGCTCCAGATAACGGGATGCAGTTGGCCCGGACGAAGGAGGCGATGAGCGAGGCGGCTGAGGGGCTGTGCGCGGCATTGTGGCGAGCGGAAGAGGAGCGCAGCGCGCTGGACTATGACGACGAGCAAAGGACAGCTCAGGAGAATGTGCTCAAGCGGCGGATGGTGTACCTGGCGCATGGTTTTCTCAGTTTGCTGGAGAGCAAGCCGCAAAGGGATTGGCGGGGGGTAGCGGAGTTGGAAGAGCTTGTGGGGAGGCTGACCACAAATGAGGATACAGCGTGGCAGCCGGAGTTGGTGAAGCTAGGGGGAGAGCAAGGGATTACCGTTGAGCATCAGCGGACCTCGGATGGGATGGCGCTGTTTGATATGCCGGAGGGGCAGGTGGAAGCGCACATATTCAAGGCGAGAGAGCCGGATGTGGTACTGAATGGCGTGAGTGTGTACCTGGTGCAACTGTTGGGAGCTGGCGGGGCGCTGTTGGAGAAGTATACGCTGATGGTGGATGATGAGTACTGGGGGATGCGGATACAGCCGGCAGCCTTCAGCCCGCCGCCGTTTGCGGAAACATTCGTGATGGGGTATCGGCTGAGGGGGCAGATACTGCACGATGACGTACCTCAAGCAGATGCGAATGTGAGCATAGAAGTGACATTGAACACCGCTGAGGACGGTCAGACGGTGCTGTGGGACAGCGAGGAGTATAACGAGTTGGTCTACTCAGACTCGTTGAATACCTACGTTGAGGGGCCGACGGTGTTGGCGCCGATGCGGACAGGGCTGGACGGGTGGTGTGAGTTCATTTCACCGCGCGGGCATGGCGCGGTGTATCAGCGTCAGGGAGATACGCGGGACGATACGGAGGAGACTCGCGCTAAGCCGCTGATGCGGTACGTCGCGGAGATTGAGTTTGCATACAAAGGCCGCAAGGCGGTTGTGACCGAGACTCAGCCTGCTATCATCAACATCGCCAGTGGCCGGTTGAGCATAACGGGGACACCAGGGGCGTGGGTACGTGTTGGCCCCCTGGACGATGCGGGTGGGGCGTATCAGATGCCGCCGGCGGGGAACTTGCAGTTGAGTGGTCTGGTGCAAGGTGAGTACTCAATTGTGCAGTTCAAGCGGATGGCGTGGGGGGCGTGGGACGCGAATTGGGGCTGTCCAAGGGCTATCACGGAGGTGCGGATGGGGGAAACGAGCTCTATAGCGCTGTCGCCGATGGAGGACTATGGCGGGGTCGGCAACCAGGCGTGTGGCCGCGTGTATGAGCGGATTGGTGTGCCGGCAGCAGGCATAGATGTGGTCATAATTGACACGGAAAGCGCGGAACTAGTCGGTGTTGCGGCGACGACGGATGGAAGCGGGTTTTGGAGTGTTGAGATACCTCCCGAAGGCCTGGGTGGAGATCTGTTCATTCACGATCAAGACTGGGGAAGTATGCCCGTGCTGGGGTTGCCATATTCGGATGTGGTGCTGGGCGCGCGGGCGTGCGCTGACTGGCAAGAGATGTTCAAGCCCGAAGCATGGCGTAAGGGAATGCTGGGACATAATAACTTTCAGTACGTTCCGGGAGCAATGCGGGTTGAGGACCTGGAAGGGAACGAAGTATCAGCCACGACAGAAGCGCCCTACGGTGGCTGGGTCAGCGTGGAGACGCTGCCCAAGTATGTATACGTGGACGATGTCGAGGAATTGGTGATAAATGGTCCACAACTGTGGCATTACCGGCTAGTGTCCGGAGACCAAATCGTAGACCCCGATTTCATTCTACGCACGCAGCCATTTGAGGATAATGAGACTCTGCCAGGGCAATTCCGCGCTACGGCGTATCAGCCTGGTAAGAAGATACTGGTGGGGTCGAAGATACACGGGAACATCGTGATGCAGGCGGAGGACCGGATCGGGGTTGAGCTGCCAGAAGCGGCAAGGGTAGGGCTGGAATTTGGCAGGCATAAGAGCTATGTGGAGCCCCGCATCCTTGGTGTAGGGGAAAAGACTTGGTCTGCGGTGGGAGACTGGCTGTGTCCGTATTGCGGAGGGCCGGCTGAGCGCGACCCCGGCGCGGCAGTACCGAGAGGCCACTGCAAGCAATGCGCGGTGGCTTTCGGGTGCCCGGATGCGATGGATTGCCGAAGCTGTTTCCGCAGCCCCACGGCATCAGGCAAGACCGAGAGGCGAGCGCGGTTGAGAGTAGTGGTTCTGGATGGGCGGTCGGCACGAAGCCGTCAGGTGGCATACCACTGGCGACCCGAACTGTATGATGAGACGGAATTCTTCCAGACACAGAGTGGCGCGGGCCAGAAAACCAACGCGCCGCGATGGTTTGCTAAACATGTTGCCGAGGTGGGCGATGGCAAGGGCTTTGGGCAGTTTGATGGGGACCTGGTGGACCCGTATGTGCCGGGTCATCTGATGTCCTATTTCGAGGCGCTGCCGTTCATCAATCGGTCCCTGGGGCTGGCGCAATTGAAGCTGGCGTTCCCGCCCGGCTATATGGTGCCATACCAGTTCACCGTGGACCTGGATTGTGTGCGCGGGGATGAAACCGTGGAAACGATAAGAGTAACCGTGGGCGCAGGGCTGCAAGGACCAAACGAGGGCGATCCGTTCGGAGATGTGGTGCCGGTGGTTCAGGCAGATAAGCTGCTGGCCGAGCAGAGGTCGTGGCCATACCGCGAAGTGGGGCTGTTCATCGGCATTCAGGGCATCAGGCTGGTGGAGCCGTCCGCGGCCCCCGGGTGCAAGTTCACGGTAGTCGGAGATGTGCCATTCCTGCAATCAGCAGACGGAGTGGCAATGGCAGAATGCGAGTCTACACCCGTGGCGATACAAGTGAGCAGCCCGTGGGGGCAGCCGCACGTATTTGAAGATGATGTGGGCCAGTTGTTTGCATTCTTTGTGGAAGATGGGGACGTGTGGTTCACGAAGCGAGTGGGACTTCCCGGTGAGTGGGAGCCTCCGCGACGAGTGACCTCTGATGGGTGCAGCCTGTACCCGTGGGCGGATAAGGACCAAAGCGGGAGGCTAGTTCTGGTGCGGCAGCAGGGATATGAGGCGGTAGTAGCGTGGTCGCATAACGACGGGGAGTACTGGCAGGAGGTTTGAGATTGGGTATGGCTGCCAATCTGGCTTTTCCGATAGCCTTTGAGCATAACGGCCTGTTGTTTGTCGTGGGCTTCCGTAACGGTTGTCAATATATCCGACGGAGTGCGAATCTAGGGGCGACATGGCTGAAGTTCCCTGATGGCAGCGAGGAGAGACCGGTGGGGGAGGGTTCAGACCTGCAGCGGGTAGCATTCGTCAAGACGGATTCACAGGGTTGCAAGCTTGTGGTGGGGATCCCCTTGTGGCCAAGTATTGAAGTCTATGTATCAGCGGATGACGGAGTAACGTGGCAGCATGAGAGCACTATCTAGGCAACAGGTTGAGAGGACAGCAGAATGGCTCAGAGAGTGTCGCCGGTAGCCAATGTGAAGCTGTATGAGCCGGGCCAGGAGTTTCAGGCCAAGTACGATGGGTTTGCACAGCGGGACATTGTTGCTGACCTGTTCTCGCAGGCCCGGGTCGCCGTCAATATGGTGGACAGGGAAGGCCTGGGCCTGCCTCAACCGGGCAGCTATGAGACCTATGTGCCAGCGGCGATGGTGCTGGAGGATGCACGGCTGAATTGTGTGGTGGCGCGGCCATTCCTGGACACATCACAAGCGATAGGACTAGGTCATTTCAACCTGGAGGCCGGGTACTGGACGGCGTTGCATAACCTGGGTCTGCAAGAAGAAGTCAAGCTGTATCAGTACGATGGGACGGCAGGGCAGACGACCGGAGTGGTGAGCAGATTCACTTTGCCGGCAGACCCTGTGTTCTGTGTGTCGCTGTATCGGGCGGACCCCAGTCCAGATCACGACTGGGAGGCCTGTCCCCCATATACTGAAATCCACTTTGGAATAGCGGAGCGGGATGAGTGGGCATTGGCGCTGCCGTATGGCAGCCCAATGTTTCTGCTGCGCAGGTATGGCAGTCAGTGGCAGAGGGTACACGAGGCGGAGCGGAGTGTGACTATCCCGACGCTGGAAGGGTTTGCAAGGGGACAGCGGGTATTTCTATGGGTGGGAGTGTGGCGCGGGAAACTGGTAATCTCGACCGATGGATTTGCAAGCGATATCTGGGTCTATGAGCTGCCTGGTGAAGCGATCAGAATCCCGAGTGGGAAGATAAGCCTGTGGCACAACGCCGGGCAGTGGATGTTCTCGGTGCTGCCGACCAAGATGGCAACGGCGGTGCTGGATAGCGAGGCCATAGAGGCAGGATATGATACGCAGGCCAGTATAAGCGAATTGATACTTAACTTTCGACACCGGGCGGTGGTGAGCGATGCAGGGGCTGTGCTTGCGGAATGCAGTGTGGTGGATAGCACGGATGAGCGGACGGATCTGACGGTCACCCAGCGGGCGTGGAGAGCTGCGATTGCCCCGTACACGCACTTTGAGGCGGGCGTAGGTGTGGACCCGGAGACTGGTCAGAGCGTGAGCTTCGGTACAGATGTGTCGCCTGAGCTATACAGCGTGCAGATTGGTCAGTTTGCGGAGGTGGAGGCGCTGGAGCCCGTGGAGTACACGGACGCCTCCGATACAGTCAAAGTAGTCACGGGAGATCATCCGCAGGGACTGCACGGGGTGCAGTATGACTTGCGGCTCGATAACCAACAGGGGCAGTACGTGGACCTGGGTGAGTATCGTCGGACAGCGATAGAGCTGGGCTGGAAGATGTCGGATGACAGCACGATTACCAGCCCGGTGTTTCAGGGGTATATCGTAGAGCCGGCGACGTATGTGGAGTCAGGTGGCCGGTCGGAAGTTGAGATGTCATCGCTAGACGGTATCACACGGCTGCGGGACGAGAAGTGTGACGGGCGGGTGCCGGTATTTGACAACTGGCCGGTCAAGACGGCGTTTCAATGGGTGCTTGATAGATGCGGGCTTCCACGCGGAGCACAGGACCTGGAGGATACAAGCGCCAGGCTGAGCGCTGGACAGCCGGAGGAGCCGTTGTGGCTGCCTGAACCGGGGCGTTCGTGGCTAGAATTGCTGCTGGAGATGGCGGAGTACGACTACGGGGCCGCGGTCTACTTTGACCCCACAGGCAAGTTGCGGAAGACCTGCCCGTATTGCAGGCAAAAGCGAACAGCAGCAGATGTGTTGTTACATGATGGGACGCTAACGGGAGCATGCAACTCAGAAGTGGCCTGGGAGTTGCACACCCGGCCGGCGGTAGCTGAAGCGCCGGATGACGAGGGTGAGGTACTGGCAATTGCTAAGCCTCGGCTGAGTCTGTCTGCCAGAGACTATGCGAATTATGTGTGCGTGTGCGGAGTCGGCGAAGATGGTCGCCCGCTACGGTCGGTGGTGTACGATCCGGCCTCCCTGTACGACAAGAGTTCGGATAGTTATGTGGGCTGGCGGAAGATGGAGGTACGGGCGCTGCAGTCAGCCACAACGCAGGCCGAACTGAACCGCCTGGCACAGTCGTTGTTTGTGGATCGGTCGCGAAAGCCTGAACACATCCACATCATAACACCGTTGTGTGCAGGTATGAGCATCGGACAGGTCATCAGAGTACAGGGAGCAGAGCAAACGGGATGTGGTGGGCAGTTGTACCGGATCACATCGGTGGGTCATAGGCTGATCAGAAAACGGCGGAGGCTTGCAACGACGAGCGTGACGGCAAGATGGCTGGGCGAGGAGGAGAGTTAGGTGAATTCCGAGACGGTGCTGATTGGTGAGCAGATTGACCGGCAAAGTCGGCCAGGGCAACCGGGCTCGGCGGTTGCGGTGCATCGTTCGTTATCTGGCGAGTTACTAATGGGGACCCGCTCCACCTTCGCAAATAGATATGACTGGCAGTCTTCCCAGGGATTTGAGTATGGGCTATATGGTCGCGGGAGGTACGGGCGACACAGATACCTGAGGGTCGTGTAGTGTTGGCGAGATAGATGCGGTCTGAGAAGGATGGCCGCGGCCGGGCGGCGCGCTTTGTTGGCGCGCCGTTCGCATTGGAGAGAAGGGAGTCTAACAGATGCCGTCACAGACGCCTAACTATGGTCTGGCCACAGATGTGGTGACAGATGATTTCGTGGAGCCTCTGCATCAGAACCGCGTGGCCGATACGGTGGATCGAGCGCTGGGGTTGCTGCTCAGACGACTGATCACCCAGGGAGTGCACGCGGGGTGGGAGCTGCAGTGGGATAAGACGGTGGCGGCCGGTGAGGGCCTGGTTGCGGGCTGCTGGTGTTCGACGGTTAGCGCCCAACAGATAACCGGGCTGCAGAATGGAGCAACGAACCACGTCTTTGTTCAGACTAATGAGGACTCAGCACCGGCTGGCTCGGTTGACTTCTACGCGCAGTTGAGCGCAGAGGGGCCAAGCGGGAGTGTGTATCTGGGCTGGATGGGGCTGGATGCCGAAGGCAATGTGGTTGAGGTGGACAATGGGGCCGGGGAAACGGATCGGCAATGCTTTGGGCTGTGGTTTGCCCAGGCGGCAGGGAACGGCATGGTATACGATGTGCCAGCGGGAGCTGAGGTGACGCTAGAGATTGACCACAGTGAGGCGTGCCGGCTGCGGATACCCGGGGCCATTGAATTCGGTGCGTCTGAGGAAACGTTCTCCTGGCAGATAACACAGGGCCACGATGCCGGCGGGTTCACGGTCGTAGTGACAAATGAGAGCGGGTATCCGGCGGACCTGGAGTATGAGTGGCAACGCCAAGGCATCCGGGAATGAAGCGGCACCAGAAGCTTGTCCCATTGACCCACAAACACAGACTGCGCGGACTAACGCAGACGCGGGAAGGTGTGGTAGTAGCTAGTTTGCCGGAAGCGCGGGGGCCGCTGTGTGATGTGCAGCAGCTAGCAAGTGGGGCCAAGCTGGTTGTGAGGCGCGCTGCGGGCCTGGGAGACTGTCTGATGTTGCTACCAGCGCTGATGGCGCTGAAGCGAGAGCGACCGGATATCCACCTGGTGCTGCAAGTGCCCAGGGAGTACCAGAAGTTGATGGTGGGCTTCAATATCGCTGACGAA
Organism: Candidatus Zipacnadia bacterium; assembly: GCA_029821455.1. Classification (GTDB taxonomy): domain Bacteria; phylum Armatimonadota; class Zipacnadia; order Zipacnadales; family Zipacnadaceae; genus JALGVG01. The sequence goes on from JALGTI010000085.1 coordinate 7,377, forward strand.
GTCTGGAAGCTCGAGGACATGCCGCCAGCAGGTGCGGTGTGGGAGCTAGTTGATGTGAGCCACTTCGTTGAGCGCCACCCTGCGGCGTGGGAGATTGACCGGGTGACGCTGTTTGCGGAGGCATTTGGAATCGAACCCGTGCCAAGCGCAGCAGCGTATCGGCCACCTGCGAAAGACCTGGCGTGGGCAAGGGAATGGCTGGAGTTCGAAGAGACCCCACGAGGGCCGAGAGTGGGGCTGTGCCTGGAGGGGAAGTACCGGCACAGGAGCTGGATGGTGAAGTATGTATTCGAGTTGGCAAAGCGGCTGACGCGACGGGGACATCGGTGCATCATATTTGCCGACGACCGTTCAGCGCAACGGTCAGCGATGACCGGAAGGCCGGCGGGAATACGTGGGCGAGTGCGGCATGCGTATGGATTTGAGCTGCCACAGGTGGCGGCGCTGTTGCACATGTGTGATGTTGCTGTGGCACCAGATACAGGTCTGCTACATCTGGGCGCCAGCGTGGGGACGGCGTGCGTGGGTATCTTCGGAGCTGTGCCCCCGCACCTGCGTACGCGGTTTTATGAGAGCTGTGAATGCCTGTGGGCTAAGGGCAAAGTTGCGTGTGTGCCGTGCTGCGAAGGCCCCCAGCACCAACGTTGCAACCTGGAATGCCTCAAGGCCATAACGCCGGCCATGGTCGAGGCGGCAATCGAACGTGCACTGGCAGGCTCCAAGGCGTGCGAAACTACGGCAGACGAGGGCAACGGAGTATGGCAGCGGTTCAGGAATGGATGCAGCAGTTGTGCATGAGGCCAGAGGTGTGGCGGTTCGTGAGTATCTCGGTGGCCGGGCTATTGGGGTCAGTGGTGAACCTGGCACTGGAGGAACGAGCGCTGGTGCTGCCGCGCTTTGAGGATGGCAGGCTGCATCTGGGGTTTCTGGGCAATCTGGCGATCTGCATGGCCGTGGCCCATCTGGTGGATCAGAACTTCCAGGCGGCATTTGTGGCGGCCCTGTGCGGAACCACCACACTGCGGGCTCTCAAGGTCCGCGTCGAGCAAATCTTTGAGGCAGAGATACAACGGATACGAGGCGAGAGGGATGACTGGAGTGGAGATTAGCATCATCGGAAGCCTGGACCTGCTTCTGATAATCAGCGCATTGCTGGTGGGGTTGTACTTGTATCGGAGGGGCATCAATGGTATCTGTCAACTAACTCTGGGCAGCCTGGGAGTGTGGCGCATGCTGAGTGCGGCTTCGCTGGTGACGGGCGGAGCTGGAAGCGATACAAGGGAGATGTGGATAGTGAATGTGGCATTCGGCTATTTCGTGCTGTACACGGTCGTGCATCTGGCCAACCTCGTGGCGGAGGCCCGCAGGTGTGCTCAGAGAGATGGGCGACCGGCCAGCATTGCGCAAGACGATACAGTGATACAAACCGGCGAGGGCATTCGGGTGACAACAGTAGGGAGGTAGAGAAATGGAGGAGCTGATTGAGTATCTGAATAGTCTCATCCTGCCAGGGCTTGGGTCGCTATTGATTGCGGTACTGTTCGCCCTGGCAAGGCATTACATTCAACAGATCAAAAACATGCAACTGCGGCAAGCGCTCCTGGACCTGGTCAAGGCGGCGGAGCAGATATACGGAGCCGGCAAGGGGGCAGCCAAGCGGCGCTACGTGATGGAGAGAGCACGGCGGCGTCGCCTGCAGCCGGTTGCGCGAGAGGACGTGGAAGCAGCCGTGTACGAGCTGCGGAGGGAAGTGAATGACAATGCTTAGGACAATTGAGTTGGCTCTGTGTATACTCGTGGGATCGGCTGGCTACTGCCAGGCAGGTAATATTTTCGAGGACCTGTTGAGGTCTTTGACGCCAGAAGAGGCCGGCGTGGCGACCATAATATGGCCGGTAGAAGACCTGACGGCTGGCGCACAGTTCTCGTGGGGCCCGATGAGCCTCAAGGCGTGGGATCAAGACCTGCACCTGTATGTTGACCTGCTGCTGGTAGACGGGAATTGGGGTCTCGGGGGCAGCGTTGAGAGCAGCGATGTGATAGACTTGCTCCGTCTGGAGAACTGGTTCCCGCTGCCATGGCATCAGTTGCTGGACGGCACGCGAACCGGAGCCTGTGGATGGAAGGAAGAGGATGCGGCGTTTGGGCTCTATTTGATGAAGCCGCTGGCGCAGTTCTGAGGTGCTGAATATGCCTTCTGAAACGCAGGTATCAATCGAAGACGCGTTGCGCTACATAAATGAGGCTCTGGTACAGCGGTCAATTCGCAGCGTCATTGTGCACCACACCTGGCGGCCGACCGCTGCGGAATATCGCGGCCTGGCTACTATCCGCGCAGTGCGGCAGTACCATACGAATGTGCGAGGCTGGTCGGATAACGGCTACCATATTATGATCGGGCCGCCCGGAGATATCTTCCTGTGCAGGCCGCTGCGCCGAGCCGGCGCCCACTGCAAGGGGCAAAATGCCCACTCGGTGGGGGTGTCGTATGTGGCCAATTTCGATGTCGAGGACCCCGCGGACTACCCGGGCCTGGAAACAGGGCAGCGGATTGTGGCGGCGCTGCTGCAACGGTTTGGCCTCGGGCCTGAAGCGGTCCACTTCCACAGAGACTACGCGCCCAAGAGTTGCCCGGGATGGAACCTGAAGCTGGATGCCTACAGGGATGCTGTCGCGGCACTGCTTCAGCAGGCGACCAGCGGCGGTGTGCAGGTGGTGCTGCTGCCGGGCAGCAAGGTCATAGAATGCAAGGCGCGGCTGGAGCACGGCACCACCCGAGTGGACCTGAGGCCGGTCGCGGAGGCTTTAGGATATGAAGTGCTTGACCGAATAAAAGAGCAGGGGAAGGTATTCTTGCGGCCGTATGCCTAGCAGCGAGAGTCGCGGTTTGGGCGATAGCTTGTGACAACTGCTGGCTTCTGCTATATTGGGATGAGGAAAGCAAGATAATGGAGCTTCGTCCCAATGCGGAAGTCGGCGCAATTGAGCAGGGCAGAGCTGCGTGCCGCTGAGGTGG
>JALGTI010000484.1 GCA_029821455.1 Candidatus Zipacnadia bacterium
GCTTAACACACTGCTCCATTACATCGGGTGAGCGGTACAAGAAAATGTCGGTTCCAAGTCTCGACAGCCTGGCACAGCTCTGGGCGAATGCTGTATGGCAGTGGCCCCATAAGACGGCCGCCATCTGGCACGGCGAAAGCTATAGCTATGCCCGGCTAGATGACCTCATTGGCCGCGCTGCCGGTGCCTTGTCTGAGCGGCTTAGCGTGGCCAAGGGCGACCGCGTGGCGGTAGTGTTGCCCAACTGCCTGGAGTATCTGATTATCTACTGGGCCATGCTGCGCATCGGCGCGGTCATCGCCCCGGTCAATACCCGGTTGCGCGCTGGCGAGTTGCGTTTTGTTTTGGAGAATCTCGACCCCGTTGTTCTGTGTTGGCACCCGGAGACACAGCAAAGTGTGACAGAGGCAATGGGTGGGGAACTGCCGTGGCAGGTCATCGGCCTTGAGGGCGCTGCAGGCACCGCCTTTGACGCGCTGGCGTCGCACCCGCATATGGTCACGGAGCCGGCGTCCGCTGTGCCAGACGACCTGGTGCAGATATTGCACACCTCCGGCACCACGGGGCAGCCCAAGGGTGCGATGATGACCCAGGAGACAATGCTGTTCAATCTGCGGCAGGCGATCCTGGCTCACTCATTCCGACACGACGACATCCACCTGCTGGCCATCCCCACATTCTCCCCGACCGCCTGCTACAGCCTCCTCCCCAGCACTGCGTATCTGGGCGGAACGCTGTGCATCGCGCCGGGTCCTGATATTCCTGAGTTGGTGAAGCTTATCCAGCGGCATCGCTGCACCACCTTCATCGGTGTGCCAACGCTCTTTCACCTGTTTACAAGCTGGCCGGGCTTGGTGGAGGCTGATCTGTCCAGCCTCCGGCTTATTGCCTACTCCGGCTCGCCGATGCCGGCCCGCACCATCAAACGGCTGCGGGAGCTCGTCCCGCAGGCCGCCCTGCACAACTTCTTCGGCCTGACCGAGACCATCTCCATCACCCATGTCCTGCCCAGCCAGTATGCCCTGGAGCGCGCCGATTCCATCGGCAAGCTGCTGCCTGAGGTCTACGCGAAGGTGGTCAGCGAGAATGGGGAGGAACTGCCGCGCGGCGAGGTGGGCACGCTGCTCATCCACCGGGACAACATCATCCCCGGATACTGGAATCAGCCCGGGCGGCTGGAGGAGGCCATCGAGGGCGACTGGTTCAACACGGGCGACCTGGCGTATGTGGACGAGCAGGGCTTTTTCTACCTGCAGGGCCGCGAGAAGGATATGATCATCGTGGCTGGGCAGAATGTTTATGCGCTGGAAGTTGAGAGGGTCATCCTGGAGCACGATGGAGTCCAGGAGGTCGCGGTGGTGGGGGTGCCTGCGACCGGGGCACGAGCAGCTTTGGGGGAGTTGGTCAAGGCGGTAGTGGTGCCGCAGCCGGATGTGGAACTTGGCGAGTTGGACATCAAGCGCCACTGCAGCGACCGCTTACCCAGCTACAAGGTGCCCCAGATTGTCGAATTCTGCGCCGAGCTGTCGAAGAACGCGGCCGGCAAGGTGCTGAAGGGCAAGTTAGTGTGACGGTTGCTCACCCAGGGTCACCCCCAAACTGCATAACAGAGCCATTTCTACGCCGCCGGGGGCGGGGTTGAACTGCGCCGGCGCTTGACCAAGTACCTGATTAACAGCGGCAGCCAGACGATCCAGCCCACGATCACCACAAAGATCAGCGCAACAACAACGCCTCGGAGCAGGTACGCCAGTGTGGTGTAGGCCTGGCGCAGATAGTAGAGCACCTTGAACTTCCCCGGCGCCTGCAATTCCGGCGGCACTTCCTCAAGCAAAGTGACCGTGATGGTCGAGAGACCCAGTATCTGCTCGATGTGGCCCTGCACGGATGAGAGCTTCTCCTCAACGATCACGATATCGGACAGCTTCGCCGTGCGCTTCATCAGCTCGGCCAGCCGTTCTTCCTCACGCCTGGCATTGCGCAGCCGCGCCTCCAGGTCAACGCCTGACTGCTAATACTCCCGTCAATGACTTTGCCCAGCGCCTTCAGCTTGGCCACCGCATCCCCAAACTTCTCCGAGGGTACGCGGATGGTCACAGTCACACGGCGGTTATCTGTCTCATCCACCCGCATGCTCTGGCCCGACAGAAAGCCGCCCAACTGCTTGGCGATGGCTTCCACCTGCTCACCCGCAGCTTCGGCGTCGTCAACTTCGATGGTATAGTCGGCAGTGTAGATGATCTGGCGTGTGGTCGCTGCCTCGACCGCTGC
>JALGTI010000485.1 GCA_029821455.1 Candidatus Zipacnadia bacterium
CGTCGCCGCCAGTGTACCAGGTCCCGGCGATGAACCAGACATCGCGGTCGTTGCGCTCAGTGGTACTGGTCTTATCCAAAACCCGAAATGTCAGGTTGAACGTTTCGCCTGGGGTGACGTATGGCGTGATATCAACCTGAAAGATGGTCTGCGAGCCGTGGATATTCTCGTCAATGACATCGTGCTCCCAGACTACTATATCATCAATCAATACTTGCTTGAAGCGGTGATCGAAGAAGCTCTCTGTTCCGAGCTGACCGGGCTTGTGGTTCTCCGGATCGGCAAAATAGTCATCAGCGCAGAAACGGCTCGTCAGCGAACACACTCCACGCCTCCTGGTCGGCAAACTCAGCCGACAGAACCCGGGCATCATCGGCGTTTCCTAACATCGCAGTTGTGAGCACTAGCAACACCACCAGTAGTATCGCATAGGTCCTATCCATGCTCGCACCTCGTATCTCCGGGGTCGCAACACACTGAACTGAACTAGACGCCCTGAGCTCGTCTGGGAGTCGGTAAGCATCATTGAGGGCCTGCCGCCTGCTCTGCTAAGGCAGCCGGGGAGGTGATGAAGAGGGTATTGCGGTGCTTGTCCCACTGCACTTTCCCGCCCAGCGCCTCCACCACCACTCGCGGCGGGATCCACAAGGTCCCATCACGCATCTCAGGCGCGGCTCCCATATCTCGCTCGGCCTCACCCACCCTGGCCATCATAGACCCCACCGTGACCTCCACCTTGCCTGCGATGGTCTGGGCTCGCATCGTCTGAGTGGCCGCCACCCAGCTTATGGCGGCGCCAATTTCCTGCAGCACCGCCTTGGCCGGAACCAGCATCCGACCCGAGGGCAGAATCACCGGCGCGGCCGGCAGGCTCAGCAGCTTGTCATCAACCGCCACTCGGATAGTCCGCAGCTTTGCATACTCCTGGGTCATATATGCGTACGGCTCCCACGCAACCTTGATGTCTGCCTTGCGCCGCAGGGTCAGGATGTAGACCTCGCGCGGCACGGAGCGCTCGGCACGCAGCCGCTTTATGATGTCATCTCGCGCCTGCTCAAAGCTGATATCCTTGCCGGCCTGCACCTCGGCAGCGTACAGGACGTGGTATGTCTCTCCCACCTTGATAGGATTGCTGACCTGTCCCTCCTGGAGGCTGAAGGCCACCTCACGCACCAGGGCATTATTGATGTCCTCCTTCAGCAGCCATCCGCGGTCGCCGCCAAGCTCCCCGGTCGGATCTACGGACAACGCTTGCGCAACCGCCGAGAAGTCCTCGCCATCGGCGATGCGCTGGCGCGCGGTGTAGGCCTCCTGGGCGGTTGCGGTGACGATGTCAAACAGGTGCACTTTAGGTGGGGCGCTGAACTCGGCTGGATGGGCCTCGCAGTAGGCCTGCGCCTCTTCGTCGCTGACGGCAAACTCACGCGCCATCAGCTTCTCTATCAGAATATCGGTCTTGACCTCGGAGCGGTACATCCAATGGGTCAGACCCCGGTCCCGCAGCATCTGGTTGAATGCCTCCACACTCCCCATCTCTGCCTTGACGGCCTTGACCCGCTCGTCAATCTCGGCCTCCGAGCAGCCCACGCCTTGGGCCGCCGCCTCCTGGCGCACCAAAAAGCTGTCCACGAGGTCCTCAAGTACCTGACGGCCCCATTTTTGGTTGATATAGCGGTCCAGGTGGGTCTGCGGGATAGCCTGGCCATTGATAACAACTACCGATGGCGGTGCGGTTGGTTGCTGAGGGGGGCCTTCCTGTTGGGCGACAATTGGGATGGCAGGGACAAGGAGAACCAAGGTCAGGACGAGGCAGATAAGGCATCGCGCAGCCACGAGGCAACACCCTCCCTGGCGGACTTGTGGACAGCTTGGGGCGAACTGTACCCTCGAATTATAGTCCGCGCCGGGAAATGGGTCAAGCGCACGGGGGGGCACTGGGGTTGAGTTTGGCCTCACCCCCCGGCCCCTCTTCTGATAGGAGAGGGGGAGCACGGCGAGGATCCGGCCCTCCTGGTAAGAAGGGGGGAGCATGGCGAGGATTCCACTGTCCGTTCGGGAAGGTGGAGCAGACTATCTGATCCGTAAGCCGCTGGAGCCTGGTCTCACTTCCATCCGACAGGCCGACCGGGAGGCGGGGGAACTGCTGGATTTCTGTATTCTGCGGCTGGAGGCGGGTGGCGAACACCGAATAGATACCGGTAGTAATGAATGGGCTATCATTGTGCTGTCGGGTCTGGCGGATTTGACTGTCAACGGGGAACACCATCCG
>JALGTI010000486.1 GCA_029821455.1 Candidatus Zipacnadia bacterium
CCCGGGCTTCATCGGCCTGGCGCTGGGGCACTTCTTCACCGCCGGTGTCCTCTATAACCTCGCCGGCCTGATCGGGGGCGAGTGGTACCGGCGTTACGGGGTGTGGTTCGGCTAGGCTCATTCCAATAGGCACTAGGCGTCCTGGTTGGTCAGGTGTCTTCTCTGCTTCGCTGCTGATTCTCTTGCTGACCTTCATCCACCGGGACATCTGCCTTATACTCAGGAAGACGAGAATCAACCAGTCTTGCGGTAATACGTCCGAGGGGTGTGAATGCATATGCAGCACTGCCTCCATTGAATTCCCCAACCAGCTGTATCAGCTGTTTATCGAGAAGGCGTGGGATGCATGCCGACCAGAATAGGCTGACATCTTTTGACGCAGGGCCCCAGACTGTTCGTGGAGGCGAGTTAGCATACATCTTGAGCGCCTGAACCTCTTCATTGCTCAAGCCGAAAATGGCCAACCGGATGCGGGCATCATTGATGAGGTCCCGCTCCTTCAGTCGGGCCATCATCTCTTCGCGTAAACGTCCTCTCGCAGACTCGGTGTCAGCAAAATCGACATGTAGGTGTGGAATGGTGCTGACATCAAAGAGAAAGTCGTCTTGGTCGTCTCTTACTAACAGGACCTCTGCAGATTGCCGGCAGGCAAGGGCCAGTCCCACCTCGTACATCACGTTTGCGTTACGGTAAGGCTTACCACTTTTCGAGTCATGCCCTACTGTAGAAACATCAGCCAGGACCATGTGGGAATGGGCAATCCCGTCCATGATATCTGTAAGAATGGAGTCGCCAGATTTGGATATATCAACCCGGTATGGCTCCAAATTTACGCCATCAACGGTGGTTTCGCGGATGGCAGGGGCTATTACATCATTGAATCGCGCTTCGTATGCGTCAGCAAAGCTCATCGCTACAAAGATCTGCGGGCGCAGTTCTGAACCCCAGAACGTTTCAAGAAAGAGTTGCGGGTACATGGCAGACGCCTCCGCCCAGGAGTACAGCGAGCTCAACCTCGTGTTCCTATTGGGTCTTAGCCCAACTCTAGCAACTTCTCAAACAGCCCTGTCAGGAGCACCGGTGACTTCTTGCCCGGCCTCTCCTCAACGCAACTGGACAAATCGAAACCGCGCGGGCTAACCACTTGGGCTGCCTCGACGATGTTATCCGGCCCGATGCCACCGGCCAGCAATACTGGGACTTCGCTGCCCGCTACGACCTCGGCCGCCAGCTCCCAGTCTGAGGTCTGCCCCGTGCCACCCATTCCGCCTGCGCCGACGGTATCCAGAACCAGCATCGCACAGCCAGCGTCACCGTATGCTCTGGCATCTCGCAGCAGGTCGGAAAGCGTCTGGCCGGGGCCTTGCACTCGCGCCGGGACGCCCAGGCTTTTCCACACCGCAATCTCCTTGGAAAGCTCGCGCCGCAGGGAAGCGATGAACTGAGGGTGCTCGCTGCCGTGGAGTTGAATCACGGCCGGTTGCAGTACTGCGGCCAGTTCCAGCAGTCGCTGAGCGGTCAGGTCTGCGGTGACGAGCACCGCCTTGTCGCCGGCGTGACGCCGCAGGCGCATCGCCACTTCCAGGCTGAGGTTGCGCTTTGAACGGGGAATGTCCACGATCATGCCAACATAGTCAGCGCCTAGCTCAATGGCCAGCCGCATATCGGCAATGGTAGTCAGCCCGCATATTTTGACCAGCGGTCTCGGCATCGCCCTCACCTAACCCCCGCCCACCACCTGGATGTCACGGATGCGGACAGTAGGCATAATCAGACCGGGCTCTGCACGATAATCTGACGAGATGGCATCAATGTTACCCAGCAGCTCAAAGATGTTGCTGCCGACCATCGATGGGATAGGCCAGTTTACCATCTTCTATCTTGAAGCCGAAGTCAATGGTTGCCGACACATCTCCGGTCACCGGGTCAGGTGACAGACCAGCAGCATTGATATAGATGCCCTCGTCTAGTTCCGCGATCAATTCAGCCTCGGTCTTGTCCCCGAGAGTTGGCACCAGGTTGGCGGTCCTGATCCCGTCACCGGGGCCATAGCCGGGCCAAGCGGCGTGAGCTGTGTTCTCGACCCCGGCCTTGTTGGCTGTGTACGAGTTGTGCAGATAGGTGGTCAGTACACCCTTGTCCAGCAGAACGCGGCGCTGCTTGGGTACTCGAGGCCAAGCCGGCAGGGATGAACGGCTCCTCGGTGATTGTCACAACCTCGCTGGCAATCTGTTGGCCCTCTTTGCCAGCCATACAGGAGCGGCCGCGCTGGACGCTCTCGGCGTTGGCAGCCGTAATGGCGCTTGCGATCAGCCCTATTCCCGTAATGGCGCTTGCGATCAGCCCTATTCCCGCGAACGGCCCCAAGACCAATGGCAGCCTGGCCTTGCCAATCTGCCGGGCTCCCAGGAAGCGCAACGCCTCCCGGGTGGCCTTGGCTCCCAGGCCTTCGGGCTCAAAGTCAGCCATCTGCCGGGCGACATCGTGGTCGAAGTAGCTACCCACGTCATCGCTCCTGCGGACGATGGCGAAGTAGCCCAGACTCAATTGTGTGCCGCGCCGCTGCATCGTCACACCCGTTGAACTGGCCAGGGCGACGTGGCTTTCGACGAGGTCGCCACCACCGGACAGGGCCACCTCGGGCGCAACACCGCGCGCTTCTTGGATCCCCTGCTGACACCACCGTACGACCTCTGCCGCCTCGAGGCCCGCCACCGCATCGTCGAACAGGCCCTCGACCTCCTGCAGGGCCTCCGCTGGCTCAGGCAAAGCGACGAAATCAGGGTCGGGATGTGTGGCACGGGCCAAAGTCGTGGCATTTTCGGCGCATTGGCGCACAGCCTCGTCTTCCAGCTTCCGGGTGACAGCCAGGCCCATTCCGCCCTTGATGAAGGCACGCACGCGGATGCCGTAGTCGCGTACCACCTCGCACTCGCGGATGCTGGTGTTCTCGACCATCACCCCAATGTTGCGGCTAATGCCGCAGGACGCCTCGGCCCATTCCGCCCCGGCCTTCATTGCGGTCTCGACGGCTAGTTGTACCGTGTCAAGCAGCTCTGGCATAGCTCACTCCCAGCTATTGGAGCGTGACATCAGCGTCTCGCCCCGCCAATTTCGTACGACGGGCATCCTTGCCTGTCGGCCTTTCTGTCATCGCCGGCGAGACGCCCGCGTCACGCGAGGATTTTTTGACGGGTTGGAAGCCCGTGCTACCCTATTCCTGCCCGCCTACTACCACATCCCGGATGCAGACATGCGGGCCGCCGGCGTCAACAGGCATAGACTGACCACCTTTGCCGCACATCCCGCCCAGTTCGAACTTCAAGTCATTCCCCACCGCTGTGACATTCTGCAGCGCCTCCAAGGTAAGGCCGGAGATGCTGACATTGCGATAGTGCTGGCCTAGTTGGCCATTCTCGATGGCGTAGGCCTCCTCCACGTTGCAGGTGAACTGCCCCCGCGCCGTGAAGACGTACCCCCAGTTGCCCCCGGTCAAATACAGGCCGCGCTTGGTATCGGCCAGCATTTCGTCAAAGCTGCACTTCCCGGGCGCGATGAAAGTGTTGCTCATCCGCACAATGGGGGGAAAGTCGTGGCTCTGAGCCCGGGCAGAGCCCTGGGGCTGGGCCTCAAAGCGCGCCGCAGTCTCCAGGCTGTGCAGGAAGCCTTGCAGGATGCCATTCTCTACCAACCGATGCTCCTGGGCTGGAACACCCTCGTGGTCGTAGGCAAATGAGCCGTTGAGCTTGGGCAGAGTGGGGTCATCTATGATGGTGACATCCTCATAAGCCACCTGTTGGCCGACTTTGCCGTCGAGGATCGACTCCCCGGCCCAGACGGCATCTGCCTCGCAGTTGTGACCGAATGCCTCGTGGACCAATAGTCCGCAGATGATGGGGTCTATGATGACATCGAACTTGCCGGCCGGCGCGCGCTTGGCCGACAGTAGTGCCACTGCCTTACGTGCAGCTACACCCGCGAATTCATCCGGAACCGCCGATATTGGCGCGACGCTTGGAGGCCCACTGCAGTTCGCCGTCGTCTGTCGCAGTAACGAAGACACTGACAGAGCAACGTACCCCCTCAATCTCCAAATAGGTGCCTTGGGTATTGGCCAGGTGTGTGGTGCCGGCGCTGTCGGCATAGGAGGCGACCGAGTTCGCCAGCTTATCACCAGCCTCGCCGCGCGCGGTCTCCTCCAACGCAAAGATAGCCGCCACGCGCTCCTCCAGTGGCACCTCCCGGGGGTCAATCTCGAACTCTGCGCTAATCCTG
>JALGTI010000487.1 GCA_029821455.1 Candidatus Zipacnadia bacterium
AAGGGACTAAAGTCCCTTGGCCTCCCACGCCACAGTAACTTTCCGTTCGCTATAGGACTGTCAATAGTCCGGGAACCACAGCCTGAGCAAGCGGCAGATGACGGTGCCGAGTGGGGCTGAACGGGCATCGGCGGGCCCATTCAGGTACACCTCCCCGTATTTCACCGTCCGCTGCGTTTCAGGATGACACCGGACGACCACCCGGGAATGGGCACAGGCACCGTCGGAGAAACGGCATGACGGGCAGGCGACCCTCAGTGTGGCCCTGCCCGTAACGGGTCCTTCGGGCACCGTGGTGGCTCCCGAGGGTGGGCTCTCAGAAAGAGCAAGCCCGGTCGCCTCCCTTTTGGCGACCGGGCTTGTGTCTTTACTGCATCACCCGATACGGGTGGTTACTGGACCTTGACGACGTTGGCCGCCTTGGGGCCCTTGGCGTCCTGCATGACCTCGAACTCGACCACGTCGCCCTCGGCGAGGCTCTTGAACCCCTCGCCCTGAACGGCGGTGTGGTGGACGAACACGTCCTTCTCACCGTCCTCGCGGACGATGAAACCGAAGCCCTTGGAATCGTTAAACCACTTGACGGTACCTCGTACCATTGTGCGTCCTTTCGCGTGTTACGCGGGCCTCGTGGCCCCGACAGCCATCGGGCTGCCACCAGGCCACAGTTGCTCTTTCTCGCGGCATGGAGAGTGAAGGTGGGAGGAGTACGTACGGTCCTGGGATCGTGGTGCCGCTCGAAATGACGGGAAAGGGAACGCAGGTGGGAACGAAGAAACCGTGCCACTCACCCCGTGTGTTCTTGCGGAACACGCTGGACCGGCTGACCGGTCCGCGTCTCCAAGGAGAGGCCGTGTCCTGGCCTTCTTGCAGCGAAACTCGCTTACTCCTTTCCGCGGTAGGCGTGCCTCGCCTACTTACTTATACGTAACTCTACCATACCGGGCGAGCCCTGTCAAAGATATTCCTCTGTTCGCCGTCAGCATCTTTGGCACACGATGGTACTTCGGAATACTCAAGCCCCTGTGGGCTCGAACCCGCAGGGGCTTGGCAGGGCCGTTCGGCTCCGTAGGCTGGGCCCGAGGGCCCAGAGGAAGGAGAGCCGGGCCAGCAAGGTGGCCGAGCTGGTGATCCGGGAATGTGAGAGGTGGGGCGGAGTGGCCCCGGAGGCCATGGCGGAGTCAAGGCGGAGACCAAAGGAGGACGGTTTGAGGGGCATATTGCTGCCTGACAACGGGCTACTTTACTGAGGGGCCGACTCGGCCTCGGCCGCCAGCGCCCGAAGTGCGATGACGTTGGCGAAGGCTGTCGGCATCATCTCCCCCCGCTCCCAGCGCGCCCAGGTGTTCAAGCTGACGCTGGAGCGCCGCGCTGCCTGCTCCTGGGTGAGACCGAGAGCGGCGCGGGTGAGCCTGCACACCGTCTGCCAGGCCCAGCGTTGCGGGCACGACCTGGGGGCGGTGCTCCCTCCCACCACGGTCAGCCTCCATAGCCCGGTCTGCTCGTGCCACGCGAGTTGGTAGCGCGCAGCCGATCCCTCGGGGTCGTTGGGATGTCGCACCAGCTTCATTCGTCAGCCTCCTCAATGATGGTGCACTTATCACAGACGAACGAGGTGCCTAAGGTCGGCGGAGCCATCTTACACCACCCGAGCGAGCTTCGTTTGCCGCAAACAGTGCAGGTCTGCGTTTTGCCGGATCTGCTTTTACGCGTATCCCACGCCAACCATCGCGCGCCAGACGCGTCATGGTAGCGCGGGCCGGGCGTCCGGATCAGCGTCACCGTCGCCCTCTCACCCATCGCCCATTCCCCTTGCCCTTGGCCCTTGCTGGTCTCTGTCCTCCTCTACTGGTAGTATACGCGGCGTCTATACGTCTGCCAAGCAAATCAGGGGGGAGAAAGAGCGAAAAAAACATGAGGTCAGCATCCGGGTGCGCTACCTGCACCGCTGAGCCCGATGCAGTCACAGCCCATGCCGAAGGGACTAAGTGAATCCACCCGAAACTGTGCACCTCAGAGCTGAGAGTGTGCCGTACCAGCCATGCTGCACCGGCCACGCTACCCACGATCGGCCTGCCTTACGGCACCATAAACCGAACAGGATGCGTTGGAGTCACTTAGTAACGCCGGCTTCCCTGCGTGCTTGCCGCCAGGTCCCCCCAGGTGAAGCCCTGGCCCGGCACCGCCACCCCAGCCAGCGACTTATACTGCAACAGGGGGGCGACGCGTTTCCAGTGCGGATAGCGGCGCACGCGCTGGCGGGCATCATCCAGGGGCAAGGGCTCCGACACCAGTGTCTGCAGATGCAGCCCCGCCACCAGCGTCTTGGCCCGGACGATGGCGCCGACTCTGCGATTCCACTCCTCAACCCCTAAGCGCTCGCAGGTGCGACCGCGCGCGTCTTGGTACTCGGCGGTGACATAGATGCGCCTACCGTCTGCGGTGGGCACGTCCCACTGCCGCAGGGATACAGCCAGTTCGTCCAGGGCCTCCACCCGCGAGCGGGCATCCTCGATACGCTGTTGCTCCGCCTCCGGCAGCGTCACCCCAGCTACCTGGCGGGCGGCACGTTCCAGCAGGGCCGTCAGCTCCTTGGCCTGGGCCGAGACGCCGGAGCCGCCGCAGCTGTCGCACACGACTTTTACCTTGCGCGGCAGCCGGTCGCCCTCGAATCTCAAGCTCCGCCGCTTCGCTTCACTTGTGCGGAGCTTCAACTGCCGATAGGCATACTCCCAGCCC
>JALGTI010000086.1 GCA_029821455.1 Candidatus Zipacnadia bacterium
AGGCCGAGCTTCGGCAGATAGAAGTACATCAGTCGGGCCAGTGGCCCTCCCATGATCACGGATAGGAGTGCGAGCACAGCCAGAAAAAAGCCCCACGTCCACCAGTCTCGCCCCACGATCAGCGCCACTACCACCATCAGCAGCGTGATAAGCCCAACGTAGCCGCAGTGCTCACTGAAGGACAGACCCGCGTAGGTGCCATTGGCCGGGTTGCCGAGCGCGAACGGCCACACAAAGGCTACAAGTTCCGCAGGCTGGAGGGCACGTTGTTGCTGGAAGCGCCAACCGGCTTCACATGGCACTGCACTGCCACGTGACGAATTGTTGCCCAGTTCCATCGTCGGGAGCAACTGCGCGCACCCCAGCATCAGGCCCAGGCCAAACGCCAGGCCGAGCTGTCTCACCAAGCGGACGTGCCGTCGCCCTGCTTGGCCCCTGGCCACCGCCACCAACGCATACATGCCCGCCGTCAGCCACACATACGCCACGATTTGCATGTGCCCGGCCAATAGTGACAGCCCCAAGCAGCCAGCCAACACAATGACGCCGCTGCGACGCCCCCCCCTGATGAGCTCAATGCCCAGCAAGCAGCCCGGCAGCCAGGTGAGACTGTTGACAAGGGCCGGCAGCTCACTCCAGGTGACGAAGAAACCGCCCATTGCGAAGGCCAGACCGGCGAGGGCTGCTCCCCAATACCCCAGCCCTATCTGCCGGCAGTACAGGTACGTGAGCACCAAAGCAATGGCACAGTGTAGGGCGAGGCTGAAGGCCAAGAAGTTGACCGCTGGGATTACGAGTAGCAGCCAGTTGGGTGGGTAGAAGACCTCAGACTGGCCATTGCCAACAATAGGGTAGCCGCAGTACTGGTATGGATTCCACAGGGGCAACTCACCAGAGCGCAGGGCCCGGTTCAGCAGCACCCGCCACGGATACACCTGAGCCACCCCATCCCACAGCAGGGCGTCCCAGGCATACGTCTGGCCGTTCTCGGCTGCTTCTGAGGCCCACGGCTGCATCTGCTGCTGCCATTCTGCGCCCAGTGGCACACCAACGCTCAACCAGAAGACAGCCACAGCAATGGCTAGCGCTACGAGAAGTTGAGGCCCTGTTATGCGTGCCAGATACATATCCCATCACAAACAAAGAAGACTGGCATCTGCCAGCCTTCTATTGTACACGAATGCCTGCTCACACAAAAGAGCAGCGGGCGGCATCATCGGGGTTCGGCCTGGATGGCCTGTGGCTGCACTGCTTCAGCGCTGGCACCGGTCCGGTAGCTCATCGCCATCACAGTCACACCGATGAGTATGATAGCCAGACCCGCGAGACGCAGGCCGGGTACCACCTCGTGCAGGAATCGCCAGGCCAGGAATGTAACCATCACGTAGCCAAGGGCGATCATAGGGTAGGCGTACGACAAGTCCAGCCGCGAGAGCGCCACGATGTAAAAGAGGCTAGAAGTCCCGTAGCAAAAGAAACCCATAAAGACCCATATGTTGGTGAAGATGGAGGCCAGTACCTTCGGCGGCGGTGGCTTGAATCCGAGTTGGGAGATGCCTGCCTTCAGACAGATTTGCCCAACTGCCCCCAGCGCAATAGCCAAGAGCAGTATCGCGAGCGCGATTATCATAGTCCATCGTCCCTTGGTGCTGCGTGGTGACATACGGCTATCCTCCGGCAGACATAGTTGGCCGCAGTTCGCACCCGTGGCGCTCCCGGACGCGAACTGCGGCTCGATGGTCTTCAACGCTGCACTTGACGCCTGGCGCCCATACTGCTGTGTCGGCTAGCCTATCAATTCAGCAGCGAGGTCTACGGCCGAGGCAGCATCGGGCGCATACCCATCGGCGCCAATCTCATCGGCGTAGCTCTGGGTCACCGGTGCCCCGCCAATCATTACCTTGACCTTGTCTCGTACACCAGCCTCGCTCAAGGCGTCAATGGTATCCTTCATTGACGGCATCGTGGTCGTCAGCAAGGCGCTCAGGGCCACGACATTCGCACCCATCTCATTGACGGACTCGACGTACTTCTCCGGGCTTACATCCACCTGCAAGTCAACAACCTCGTAGCCACCGCCCTCCAACATCATAGCAACCAGGTTCTTGCCGATGTCGTGGAGGTCGCCCTTTACCGTCCCAATGATGACCTTGCCACGTGGCTCGATGCCACTCTCGACAATCAGCGGCTTGATAATATCCATTCCGGCGTGCATCGCGCGGGCGGCAATCAGCACCTCGGGCACATAGAACTCGTTGTTCTTGAACTTCACACCTACCACATTCATCCCCGCAATCAGCCCCTCATTGATGATATCCTCCACACCCACGCTTTCATCCACAGCCTCCTGCGTCAGTTTGGCGACCTTATCGCGATCTCCTGCGATCACAGCTTCTCCAAGAGCTTGCAGATCTGCCATCTGTGCGACCTCCTGTCAAGATTGTGGCCCCTCGGCCTGGTTGTTCTTGTGACTTACCCCGCGCCGCGATTCTTCGCCGGCGCGTGGATACCTTCCTGCTTAGGGGAAAAGCATTGTTTCCATAAAAGTCATCTGGAATTCGGGCTTGCGCATCAATTCAATGTGCTCAGCCGCCCGTGCGACCTGGCAAGCATACCCTCTTTCGCCCCTAGAAATCAAGGCCAAAACCGCACCGGCACCGGCGGCGTTGCCGACTGCGCGCACTTTTTCAAGCGGGACAGGAGGCAATAGACCGATGCGCAGGGCGCTGGCCGGGTCAATGTAATTGCCGAACGCCCCGGCAATCAGCACCTCCTCGAGATCGTTCACATCCAGGCTCACCTCCGCTAGTAGCAGTTGCACTGCCGCTCGCACTGCGCCCTTGGCCAGTTGTATCTCGCGCACGTCGCGCTGAGTTAGCGCGATCGGACCGTTGTTGCCGCTGTTTTCTGCCAGGATGATGCGCCTGTCATTACCCTCTCCCTGCAACCGGCTGGCAATCTGGGGGGCCAGGCCATCTTCATCAGGCACAAAGCGCCCCATCGGGTCTACCACACCCGTTTCCAAAGCCACTGCCATCGCGTCGAACAGCCCCGACCCGCAGATGCCCTCGGGCGGAAGCTGGTCAATCGTGGTCACGGTGATATCTTCGCCATCGCGCCATACGTGGTCAATGGCACCCGGTCCGGCCCGCATCCCAGCCTCAATCTGTGCCCCTTCAAAGGCCGGTCCGGCGGCGCATGAGGCTACCAACAGGCGCTCTCCGGACCATAATGCCACCTCGCCGTTAGTGCCAATATCCACCGCCAGGCACGGCTTCTCGCGGTCTGTGAGCCTCTCCGCAGCGATGACGCCCACGGTGTCAGCACCCACAAAGCCGGCAATGCACGGCAGGCAGAATACGTTAGCTCTGGGGTAGATGTCCAAGCCGGCCTCAGAAGCCTGCAGATCAACGGGGTCTGCAGTGACCGGTATGTAGGGGGCCTCGGCCAGGTAGCGCGCGTCCAGGCCCAGGAATAGATGGTGCATACAGGTGTTGCCCACTACAGTCGCATCGAAGACCTCGCGGCGATCTGCGCCGATCCGCTCCAGGGCCACGCCAATAGTTTCATTAGCGACGCCAACGGCCTCTTCCCGCAGGACGGCAGCTCCCTTTGGCTCTCTGTTGGCAAATTCAATGCGCGAGACCACATCGGCCCCGTGCTGTGTCTGGGGGTTGTGCAGCGCAGCACTGGATAGGATCTCACCGCTGCCGAGGTCCACTATGTACGAGACAACCGTGGTTGTGCCGATATCAATTGCTGCCCCCAGACATCGCCCGCCAGCACTGGCGGGAACCACATCCACCAGCCGATTGCCCGTACAGGTAGCAAGCACGCGGAACTCGTCGTCTCGCAAGGCAGCCGACAGGCCGCGCAAAGCTTGCGGGTAGGCAACGAGACCTGCGTAGGTTTCAGCCAATGCATCGGCCAGCCGTCGAAAGTCGCTGCGTTGGTCCTCAAGAGAGGGTGGGGATAGTTCGAGCCAATGTTGCCGGGCGTAGGGGGCGCGTTCGACCCCGGCCAGGAAGTCCGCCTCCAGCACCTTCTCGCCGATGACCCGGGAGGCCGGCGGGACCGTCGCGACCACGTCTTCCACTGCTTGGGTCTGGCAGGCGAGCCGCAGCCCCTCAGCAAGCTGCTCAGCGCTGAGGCGCTCAAGTTCTGCCTCGCTGGGTTCGGAGACTTCGCCCTGCTCAATGATGACCAGGCACTTGCCACACATCCCCCGCCCCCCACATGGCAAGTTCATCTGCAATCCAGCTTGCTGGGCTGCATCTGACAGTATTGTGCCCGGAGGAACCGTTACCGTTTCTCCCCCGGGCAGGAATGTTATCCGAACCACATCTGACATTCGCTGTTGCCTCGATTGCTACTGATAGTAACTCAATTGCTTCCGGGCTTCCTGCCCCTCCTTACTCGACGGGTCCATCTCTACTATGCGCTCGAAGACAGGCTTGGCCTCCTCAAACATCCCCAGCATTGTGAAGTACTTCGCCAGGTCAAGCTGATAGGTCAGATTCTCGGGCTCCAATTTGATAGCTTTCTCGAATTGCTGCTGAGCGAGGTCAAAATCACCGATGTGATTGAAGGTACAGTGAGCCAGTCCCCACCACGCGGACGCGCAATCTGGGGCCGCGGCCAACACAGCCTTGAACAGCGCGTCTGCCTGATCGTACTGGCCATTGATGCGCAACTGGTGTGCTTGCTCGAGCTTGTTGGTGTCCATACCGGACTCCTGCGGGCGTACTGCACTGTGGGCAACCTGCTCACAGCAAGATAATCACCATAATGGCGCACTATCGAGTGATGCTCTATATATGCCCGCTTTTTCCCAAGCTGTCACCGACACCCAGGCGCGCCCCCCGCAAGTAGTCCGTCGCCGGCATTGCCCGCTTGCCCTCTGGTTGCACCAACTCCAGTCTTAGCGCTCCCCACCCAGTCGCCACTAGCACATCCCCATCCGTGTCTATTTCTACAATCCTCCCTGGTTCACCTGCCCCAACGCTCACATTTTCTGCCAGACTTGTCCGGATAAGCTTAACCCTGCGCCCTTGCACATCACACCATGCGCCCGGCCACTCCCCACAGGCCCGCACCAGGTTCACGATATCGGCAGCAGGCCGTCCCCAGTCAATCTCCCCGGATGCCTTTGTCAGGAGCGGCCCGTAGGTCGCTTGCGCATCGTCCTGTGGCACTCGCGGCGCCTCCCCCCGCGCCAGAAGCCCCAGTGCTTCAGCCAGTAACTCAATTCCGACTTCCGTCAGCCTCACCGTCAGACTCTGGCTGTCGTCCTCGGGCTCGATTGAGACTGCCTGCTGCAAGATAATATCCCCGGCGTCCACTTCCTGGGCAATATGTTGCACTGTTACCCCTGTTTCTGTCAAGCCCTGCATTAGGGCATGCTGGACCGGAGCCGCCCCTCGCAGCTTGGGCAGCAGCGAATAGTGCACATTCACCGCCGCTATTTTGGGCAGCTCCAGAAGCTTACGGCTAAGTATCTGCCCGTAGGCGACGACGACAAAGAGGTCGGCATTCAGGGTAGCAAGCTCGGCGATGAACTCCGGTTCGTTCGCTTTCTGCGGCTGCAGGACCGGTACTACTAATTCTTCGGCACGGTGCTTGACGGACGGTGCAGCCAGTATCCGCCCCCGACCCTTGGGGCGGTCTGGCTGGGTCACCACAGCCACCAGCAAATGCTCCTGCCTGATAGTGTCCAGATAGGGCACCGCACACTCAGGGGTGCCGAAGAATACGACCCTCACTGCTTGCTCTCCCTTTGCCGCAGCCTATCAAAACGCTCTACTGCCTCCTCCATCGTCGTGGGATCCAGCCGATAGCCCCTCTCATCCTCCTCATCGGGCACCATCCACGCCAGCGTATCCTTATCACAGCGGTCAATAAACAGGATGCCCTGGAGGTGGTCAATTTCATGCTGCAGGGCCCTGGCCAGCAGGCCGGAGGCCTCGATCACGACCTCATTGCCCTCCAAATCGTGGGCTTTCACCACAACTGCGGAGGCACGCTCTACCATTGCCAGCAGCGTTGGCAGGCTCAGACAGCCTTCATTGCCTGTTTGCGTATCCTTGCTCCGCTTGGTGATAACCGGGTTGATCAGGCACCACGTCTGCCCCCAGACATCATCCTCATCTTTCTCCTCGTCCTCGTCTCGTGAAAGCAGTTCCCGCACGCAAATGGCGCGGAGCGACACTCCCACTTGCGGCGCAGCCAACCCCACGCCGGGCTCCTCAACCATCGTCTCTACCATACCAGCCATAAGCTGGCGCAGATCGTCATCCACCTGCTTGACCTTCTTGGCTTTCTTACGCAATACTGGATCCCCATAGTGGAATATCTTCAACTCATTCATCCCTCAATCCTGTCCGGGCGCTCGGCGCCACCCGTCTGCTTATCCCCGCCCGGGAAGTACCCTAACCCCACGACCCATCAATCTGCCGGTTGACCCGGCACTGCGTAGCTGTACACGTGCGATCCGCTGGCGAAGTAGATGCGGCCGTTGTGGATGTCTCCGCCGGGGCCTATCGGCACTGGCGACTCGGCCAGCATCGTGATGCCGTACGCAAGGGGATCCACGCGGGCGATCCCCTTCACAAACAGCATGTAGATGGTCCCGTCAGAGTCGAGCACGAAGACCCGGGGGCCCTGTTGCGAGTTGGTGAGCCCGAAGGTGGCCTCCGTATCCTGTTCGTGGACGACCCGCCTCTGGATGGGGTCGAGGACGAAGAAGCGCGTGCGGTCCGCGACGCCATAGACGAGCCCGTCAGGCCCAAGGCACATGTCCGTGTAGTGCTGGACCCCGGGGAACACGACCTCGTGCCACTCAATCTGCTTCGTCGTCATGTCTATGATGTACAGCTCCGCCTCCGTAGCCTTCTTTTCGCCACCCGTACCGGGGCTTGTCGTGGAGCCGCCCAACAGTTTGCCGCCTGGCAACGCCACCAGGCTCATGGTGGAGTGCTCCGGTAGGATCTCCGTGTGCTCGATAATGCTCGAAGTCCCGGTTTCGCGGTCCCAGAACAGCAGGCCCCCGCCGGTGTAGCCGTATCCGGGTGTGCCGGCCAGCACGAGCGTCTCGCCGTCAGGATGCGCCAGGAGGTCGTGTGGTCGGTTGATGGTAGGTGAGCACTGGGTGAGAAAGAGGGGGTTCGAGTCCTCGTTCCCTTTGGTGGTCGGTACCCACTCCCGTGATGGGTCCCATTCCAGCAGGAAGCCGCCGCCGTAGCCACCGACGAAGAAGCGATCGCCCTGTCGGGCCACGGTGTTCCACTGTCCGTAGCTGGGGCGGTTGATCCACTCATCGGTCTGCGGATTGTAGCTGAAGAAACGCATGGGGAAGGCCGTGCCGCCGCAGATCGTGCCGTCCGGAGCAACCGCGAGGCCCATGATGTGTGCGCCTTCGCTGGTGTAGTCGAATTGCAGTCTCTTGACCTCGCCGGTCCGCGGATCTTCAACCACGAGGACCCGGTTCACGAGGTCGCAGGCCTTTAGCTGTTTCCCATCGGGAAAATCGGCGTGGACCAGGCTCTGGCTGCTGGTGATGATGGGCTTGGGGTTGACATCCTGGATCTGTCCGATCATCTTCCCCTCGCCCTTATAGAACTCGTACCATTTGTCTTCCGCACCAGCAACGGGCAGACCATACACTTTGCCGTTCATGTCGCGATAGACGTACCCACTTCTTCCTTTGGCGCGTTCGGCTTCAGGGATCATCGGCTTGGCTCGGCCGGTCGAGGGATCGAAGGCTACGATCTGGCTGGCGGTGCTGCCCACCCCGAAGTAGATCCAGCCGCTGTCGTCGGCGGCGACATAGCGCTGATACTGGCTCCAGTTTTGCCGGTAGACATGGCCGTAGTCCCTGAACTCACGGGTCTGGGGGTTGAAGGAGACGACGCCGCTCTGCGGATATGTGACCGACCAGATGACGCCGTTGTCGTCCTCGGTCATGCCCATGGCCATCTGTGGCGCAGTCCTACGGAAGAAGGTAAACGCCCGCTTCCCGGGGTCGAACTCGACGAAGTGGCTATTGAAGTGGGTGTAGAACTTGTTGTCGCTTGAGAGGATCGAGGCGTAGGGGCAATCGCCGCCCGGTGGAAAAGGCATGGCGAACTCCTGGCTCTCGCCCGTCTCGGCGTTGATCATCAGAAGCGCATACCCGCCACGGTGGTCAAACAGCCAGACGAGCACGACGTTGCGGCCCTCCCCATCAACAGTGGCGACTATGCCGCGGTGGTTGCTGACAGGTGTGGCCACACCGTGATGAAGAAAGCCGTTCCCAAGGTCCTCGGTCGCGGCGAAAGCCACATGGACTGCTAAGGCGAGGAGCAATGCACTGACGGACACAAGTAGATTACTAGGCGTGAATTCCACCGTTACACTCCTTTCAGCGAAGAGCTGTCATCTGTCTTCACATCATATCATACGGTTCGACGTCCACAACCATGCTTGTGCTTCCGGTATCACCGAGCCGCTGCTCCATCTGTTCTAACGTATCTTGCAGCCGCAAAATATCCGGGGCCTTGATAAGAAGCTGATAGCGATAGTTCCCCCTGAGCCGGTGCAGGGGAGCCGGCGCCGGTCCGACATACTGGACCTCACCCTCCTTCAGGCTCACTCCCATCTCCTGGAGTATCAGCCCGCAGCGGCTTGCGTGGTGCCGCGCTTTCTCATCATGCTCGTCGGTGAACACCAGATTGGCCAGCACCACAAACGGAGGATACAGGTTTTGCTGGCGTGCCGCAAGTTCGGTAGCATAAAAGCCGGCATAGTCGTGCTTGGCAGCAGTGGCCACGGCATAATGGTTCGGGTTATACGTCTGCACCAGCGCGAGGCCCGGCTTATCCTCCCTACCCGCCCGGCCTGCCACCTGGGTCAGCAGTTGGAAGGTCTGCTCGGCGGCGCGGAAATCCGGCCGATAAAGGCCCGTATCTGCGTTCAGCACTGCCACCAGCGTCACCGCCGGAAAGTGCAGGCCTTTGGCTATCATCTGCGTGCCCACCAGCACATTGGCCTCCCCACGAGCGAAGCGACGCAGGATCTCACCGTATGCACCCTTGTGGGAGACGGTGTCCCGGTCCATCCGCGCCACGACCGCGCCCTCAAACTCCCGCTCCACCCGGTCAGCGACTCGTTCAGTGCCCAAGCCCTGAAACTTGATGTCGTACCCCTGGCAGTTGGGGCACTGGTCGGGCACAGGCAGGAAATAGTCACAGTGATGACAGCGCACGGTCTTGGTGTTATGGTGATAGATGAGCGCGACGCCGCAGTCCGGACAGCGCAGGGCAAAGCCGCACTCGCGGCACATCACGAAGGTTGAGAACCCGCGTCGATTGAGGAAAAGTATGACCTGTTCTCCCCGCTCCAGGCGCTGTTGAGTCTCGTCGCGGATGCGCTGGCTGAACGTCTGCCCACGTCCCAGCAGCGTCTCCTTCCGCAGGTCAATTATCTCCACTTGCGGCAGCGGCCGGTTGTCAATCCGCTCCCGCAGCTCCATCAGGGTCATACTGGGGTCGTCGGGATTGGAGGCTCGATAGTAGCTCTCCACCGACGGCGTAGCGCTGCCCATCAGCAGCACTGCGCCGGCCTGCTGGGCACGCTGGGCTGCTGTTGTCGTCGCCAGGTATCGCGGGGAACTCTCCTGCTTGTAGGCACGCTCGGGTTCCTCGTCCACCACGATTATGCCCAGGTTCTTCACGGGCGCAAACAGGGCCGACCGTGCCCCCACCACGATCCGCGCATCTCCCCGGGCGATGCGTTGCCATTCGTCGTAGCGCTCCCCCGGCGACAGGGCGCTGTGTAGCAGAGCCAGTTCATCACCGAACCGCGCCCGGAAGCGCCCCACCATCTGCGGCGTCAGGCTAATCTCCGGCACTAGTACTATAGCATCTCGGCCTCGCTGCAGGGCCTGCTCGATGCTTTGCAGATAGACCTCGGTCTTGCCGCTGCTGGTCACGCCGCGAATTAGTAAGGCACTGTAGTTCCCTTCATCCAGCCGGCCCTTGACCCACTGTAAAACCTCTGCCTGAGGCTCGGTCAGCTTGAGGGAAACGGGCGCTTCGTCCCCTATCCCTCTCTGGTCTGGCAGCCGCGCCACCCGCTGCTGGAAGACGCGCACCATCCCCTTCTTCTCCAGCGCCTTCACCGCCGACCGATGCAGCTCCGCCACCGGCACCACATCGTCATCCGCCGCCACCAGTCGCTCGATGACCTCCGCCTGGCGCGGCGCTCTCGCGTACAGCCTGTCTATCACCTCAATCCATGGCTCATCGGCCTCCAGCAGCGCCACGGCCTGCCGCGTGAGCTTACGCGCTGATGG
>JALGTI010000488.1 GCA_029821455.1 Candidatus Zipacnadia bacterium
GATTTTACCAATCCGGCCCTCGTCAATCAACTGCTTGGCCAGCATCACCGCCGGTGCGCGGCGATAGTTGTGGCAGATCATATGCAGCACGCCGGCCTTACGCACGGCCTGCAGCGCTTTCTTCGCGTCGGCTAGATTGGTAGCCAGAGGCTTTTCGCAGATGATCTGCTTGCCCGCCTTGGCCGCCGCGATGGCCATCTCCACGTGTACGTTGTTGGGAGAGGTGATGTCAATCAGATCAACGTCCTCCCGCTGCACAAGCCTGTCGAATTTGCGCTCTACCTCCGCCCAGCCAAACTGCCCGGCCGCTTGCTCGACACGGGCCTTGGTCCGACCGCACAGAACCTGCATTACCGGCTTGACGCCCAGCTCCGGAAAATAGAACGGAATCTGGCGGTACGCGTTAGAATGCGCACGCTAAATCCTCCCAATTCGCGGGCAAGTAGGCAGGAAACAGCTTAAGACCCATCAGCGGTGACCCGCAGTCAGCGCAGCAGCATTACTGCAGCTAGGCTCCATGCTTTGTGCACAGGTAGGTCAGGAATAGCCGTGGCAAGATAGCACCTTTTTCCAGAATGTCACAGCCAGCATCCGCCAACCCATCCTCAAACTCCGGCCAGCTAGACCACGTGCGCAGGATCTCCTCGATTAAGAAAGCGCCGCCGGGCTTGAGCACCCGCGCCAACTCCTGAAGCCCTCTGTGCCAGTCTTGTACGTGATGTATCATACAGAAGACGAATACAGCGTCAAAAGTACTCGACGGAAACGGGATTGCAGTCACATCTCCGACGAAGAAATCCACATCTAGGCCGTGCCTCAAAGCCCACTGTCTGGCCTGGCCTATTTGCTCCAGGGAGATATCAAAAGCTGCCACTTGGGACGGCGCGAATTCCTTAAGGATGAGTTCAGTGCCATAGCCGCAGCCACAGCCGGCATCCAGGATCGCTTTGCCGGTCAGATCAATAGTATGCTTGCGCAGGTGGCGCTTGAACAGCCTGAGCTCAAGATGCGGCGCTTGAACAGCCTGAGCTCAAGATGCTTCTGGAACCACCTCCTGGGGTAGCTATTCGTGCACCAGAATTCCAGTTTGCCCCCGACGCCGGGATCAAATCCCTTCATCTGAGCGTCACCTTGCAGTCTCAATTGCCCGCGCCAACCTGATTCTCCTTCTCCACACATTTGATTGTGTGTTGATACGCAATAGCAGTGCAATGGCAGGAGGGAATCTGCGGGACAGAGTTGTGGCGCAGGGTGCAGTCACCGAGGGTGGAGTGCCACATGGGGAGACGGCTGGTCCGGTCTCAGCAACCGGCGAGACACAGCCCACGGCAAGCATATTTCCCCAGGAGAGGGCGTATTGCCTCCTCGTCGCGTCACGGCGGTTAGTCCGCCGCGGGCTCGCCCGGCTCCGTCTCACTGGGAGGGGTCTCAACAACGATTGAGGCCGTTGCCGTTCGTCGTCCCAGCCATGTTCCCGTCGGGTCCGCGCCGAACTTCGTCATCAGCGCGCCCCCAAAGCCGAAGACCATCACGGCCAACGTGATGATGCCTACCACGCCACCGCCAGATGGTACGAGCCTCGCTAACTCGAGGAGATGGAAGACCAGGAAGCCGATGACGGCAAGGCCGAGTAGGGACCGGAGCTGCCACCTACACAGGCGCGCTGCCTGCCTGCCAATCAGAATGTTCATGCTCACGCCGCCGATGATTGCCAGCGCCGCGACAAGCGCAAGGTAGAAGGGAATGAGCACCCAGGTAACGACCAGCAGGACGAGTACGACCAAAACCGGAAGCACCAGCAGCCCGCCCACCAACCCGTAGAGAAGGGACCGCCCCGGCTCTTCGGCGATCTTCGTTGCGATTACGTCCGTGTGTCGAGGCAGGGCGAGGACCAGGATGATAATGATGACCAGAGTAGTAAGCCCCCCGAATAGCCAGTTCGTCGCCACACGCAGGCCGCCTGGCCAGTCACGCAATATGTGACGCATAGGCCCCCTTGGCCCTGAATATGGGCTCAGTGTGCCCCCCCGCAGAATGTCCCATACCCCGCCAAAGGAGACCTGCTGGCCGCCCAGCACAGCGCCTTCAACTTTCTCGACTGTCCCACCGAAGGCAACAGCGTCCCCACTGACCCTCGCATCGTGGTGCAGGCGCACGGACCCGCCAAAGGCCACCGTGTCACCGTTCACCTCACCAAACACGTCTACCGGCCCGCCAAAGGCCACGACATTGCCGTTCACAGTTCCCAGGATCTCCGCTGGGCCGCCGAAGGTCACGACGTCGTCATTGACTGTCTCGTCAGTTTCGACGCGGACTCCGCCACCGAATTTGACCGTTCCAGGCTCCACCTGAAGGCCCGGCTGACCGGCCGCAGGTGGCGCGGCCTCGGTAACCACGAGCTTGCCGGCCCATGGAGCAGAGATCTGTATCTTGGAGCCGTCAACCCTCGCGCCGGGCTCGCGGACGACCTCCCCGCCAATGGCGATGGCATCGCCGGTGACGTGGGAGCCATCGTGGAGGTAGAGGGAGCCATCCACCGAGACGACATTGCCCTTGACACGGCCACGCACGTTCGCGGACCCACCCACAGCGACCACATCGCCGGTTACGGTCTGGTCGGCGGCAATAGCCACGTCGCCGCTGAGGTTGATGACATCCCCCCGCTCGGTCTCGTGTTGGCCAGTTATGGTATCAGCCGGCTCTGCGGGTTGAGCGATCACCGCCAGCGGCGTGACCATTAGTACGATCGCAACTAAACCCGTCAAT
>JALGTI010000489.1:0-564 GCA_029821455.1 Candidatus Zipacnadia bacterium
GCATTGCGCCCCGATGTCGAGGCGATTAGCAGCACATCGCCCTCACTGGCCGGGCTGTTGTCCAGTAAGACCTTCCCCAGGTCTGGCAGCCGCTCTAGCTGCGAGGTGAGGGTCATAGGCCGCACCGACAGATTCATTCCGTGGGGATAGATGGGGTTGATGAGCATCAGCCCACCCGTCCGATAGACCAACTCTTCAGTAAGCATAAACGAGTGGCTGGACCCGAACGAAAAGATCTTGCGATCGGCCATGATAGCCTCTGTGATAGTCTCGGCAGCGCAGTTGATGGCCTCCAGTTGCGTCTCCTGGAGCTTGCGGATGCCCTCTGCTACAGCTTGAAGGTAGTCAAGGGATGACATATAATCCTCCACCGATCAGATTTGGATTGGGTAATGGAACGTAGCGAGTCCGCCGCCGAGGCTAGTACCCCACCTCATTATACTCCTTCAGCGCTTGTTCATTATACTCCCGCCCGCCAGGGCGGTTGACGCTCATATAGATGTGCGCTGGTTTGCCCATCGCCTGCAGCTTCTCGATGACCTCTCCACAGACCATCCAGCCAAT
>JALGTI010000489.1:573-2649 GCA_029821455.1 Candidatus Zipacnadia bacterium
GAGATGGGCAAGGCCTTGTGCTCGTAGCCTTCGACCTCAACGCACGCATCCCCGAACGGGGCGCAGTTGTCAATAACGATATCAGCCACCTCGCAGAGCTTCTTGCCGGACGGATGCAGCGATTCTACCTGTTCCGTGTACTCCAGCGAGGTCATCGCAATGACGGTCACGCCGATGGCTTGAGCGGCGAGAGTTAACTCAATGGGCACCCGGTTTCTACCGCTGACCGAGGCCAGCATCAGCACATCACCCGCTCGCATCGCGCTGGTCCTGACGGCGAGGCGAACCTGCTCCAGGTCGGCCTCAAACGGCTCCGGACGGGGGCGGTCTTTCAGGCATTCGGCGACGGGGCTGCTGACGCTGAAGTTGAACGAGAAGATCTTGGTGGCCATCAAGCCACCAGCGCGACCCGTTAGCTCCTGCTCACCGCCGTGGCCGATGCCATACAGCCAGAACGCTGCACCATTTGCCAGTGCGTTAGCCACCGCCTCGGCTGCCCGCTGAATATTATCCATCTGGGTTGCCTCGAGCTTGCCTACGGCCTGACGTACCGCGTCGGCATACTTGTGGCCCAGCATCTACTGCGCCTCCGATCAATTCGGTTGGCCCCTGCTAGCGGCGCGCTGCTCAGCTGCCTCCAGCACCGGCTGTTGTGTCTGCACTATGCGCTCGACTAGCTCAGGTGTCCACGCTACACGCATCTCTCGCAGCGCAAGCAGCGCGGCGGCAACAGCCGGGCGTATGCGCGGGATGATTTGGCGCATGCGGGGCGCGACTGCGACCACGCGCTGGCACATCTGTTCCCACCAGGTGCGTGAGCGCTGGGCCACGCTGCCGATGGCGATGAGGGGAAAATCGAGTTCGTGCATCCCGAGCTCAGTGACTACATCAACGGCCAGGTTCGCCAGTTCATCCGCTGCACGCTTGAGACAACTGATGGCAATGCGGTCGCCATTCTCGGCTTCCTGGTCAACTATCTTGGAGACTGAGGCAATTCGCCACCGGCTAATGCCCTGACGGTAGGCCAGATCAAAGACCTCGTTCAGGTTCCCCACACCGAGCGCGCGCGGTATAGCCTCTGCCAGGCTCGTGCGGCGGGCCTGTGTCCAATGCGAGGCGAAGGCGGCACGCAATCCTGCCAGGCCAATGGCATAGGCGCTACCGTAGTCGCCCAGGATAGGTCCCAACCCGCCGATGTGCATAGTGCGCCCATCGGCTGTGCGCCCATAGGCGAACGAGCCAGTGCCCGCCAGCACTACCATACCCCACTCCTCCTGAGCCGACGCAAAGGCCGTTTCAAGCTCGCCGGTCGGCACGTAGCTGACTATTCTCCCTGCCGCAGCGATAGCCTGCGCTGCCGCGCCGGGCGGGAAGTAGCCACCCACTCCAATCTCCGCCTCGGTGACACCCTGAAGAGCCTCTGAGATGGCCTCGGTATATGAAGCGGATACCACCTCTGGGGTGTCGTAGTAAGAGTGGGTGGGCCCCCCACGTCCCCACGCCAGCGCGTTGCCGGTCTCATCTATCAGCACGGCGTCGCACTTCGACCCACCGGGATCAATGCCCAGGGCGTATCTCATCTGCTCGTCCTGCTTCCAATAGACTATTCAGAGTTGCTTGACTGCTCAGCACCGATCAATGCTGCGCCCAAAGCGCCCACGATTTGTGGTTCATCAGGGAGAAGCAGCTCGGTGCCCAGCAGTTCACACAGGGCGGCCACGAAACCCACATTCTTGGCCACGCCGCCACTGAGGGCTACCGGCTCGCCAACTCCCACGCGGTCGGCAAGAATTGCCACTCGCTCGGCCGCACTGTGGCATAGCGCACCGGCGACATCCTCTCCAGGAAGACCGTGCAGATGTGACCAAGCGAGAGGTGTTTTTCTGCAGTCAGGGCCAGAGGGCCAAGGTCCTCCAGATTCACCTCCAGGGCCCGCGCCATCACCTCAAAAAAGCGCCCGGTGCCGGCTGCACACTTGTCGTTCATCACGAAGTCGGCAACGTAGCCATCCTCGCTGAGGCGGATGGCCTTGCAGTCCTGGCCACCGACATCCAGGAGCAGCCTGACCCCGGGGAA
>JALGTI010000087.1 GCA_029821455.1 Candidatus Zipacnadia bacterium
AGCGGTCCTGCTCGGTGACGAGCCAGTCGCAGCCTACGTCCTGCGCCGCCTGCCACGCAGCCGGGATATCCACGGTGCCCTGCCCAAGCTCAATCCACCACCACTGGTCCTTGCCGTGCTTGCCGCCATCCTTGAAGTGATAGTAGCCCGCCCGGTCGGCATAGCGGCGGATGAACTCAGCCGGGTCTTCCTCACCCATCGCCACCCAGTAGACATCAATATTCAGCTTGACCAGCGCCGGATCGGTCAGCTCACAGAGCCTGTGAATACCCTTGCCGCCGTCAAAAGCCTCAAACTCAAAGGCGTGGTTGTGATAGCAGAAGGTGATGCCATTATCCCTGCAGATCTGGCCGGTCTGATTGAATACCTGGGCGGCCGCCTCGAAAGCCTTGATGCCCTCCTCCTGGGCTACACCGGAGCAGATGAGGTAACTGGAACCCATCTCCTTGAGGAATTCGATGTTCTGCTCCAGAGCTGACTGGTCGGCCATATCAGCGAACCCGCCGTGGATGCCGGTCAGTTCCAGGCCGTTGCCTGCGAATGTGTCCTGCAGGAAGCTGGTCTCCATTGTCTTGTTCAACAAGCCAGTCTCAGCCCCCACATAGCCGGCTGCCGCAACGTCAGCGAGTACGCCATCCAGGTCAGTGTTGTACCTGTCACCGAACACAATCAGTTGGACGCCTATCTTGTGGTCCATTTTCAATACCTCCTCAATAGTCTGAACTACTCGTTCTCTTCACCGCAGCGCTCGGCGGGACCTGCAAGGGCGATAGCCTCTGGGAGGCATACCTCTGCAGCAGCAATGCAACCAGACCGCAGAAAGCAAACACGCCGGCGAAAACCTGGAAGACGACGTGGTAGTCCCCAACTGCCACTCCCAACACCTTGGAGGCCATAACTGCTGCGACTATCCCCAGATTCTGCCAGGTGAACAGCGCTCCATAGGCCAGGGGCCAGGCTTGGGCCTTCGCAGAGTCGCCGACAATGGCGGTTGCGACGACCGGCACCGCGCCGTTGAGGAATCCGAGGGCAAAGGCGGCAATCCCCAATGTCAGTGGGGTATGCCAGACACCGGCCAGGAATAGCGCCCCGGTGCCACTGAAGAAGCCAGTGGCTAGTACTGCCGCCCCGCCGACCTTGTCGGTCAATACTCCGCTCAGCAAGCTACAAATCAGACGCGCGAGCGGATAGAAGATGGCCACAATCCAGATCCACTGAGGGCCATACTGGTGCTCCACGAAGTCGCCTATGCCCAGAATGATGCCAAAGCACAGGGCCGTGGATGCAAGCAGGAAGGCTGAGATGAGAGCCTTAGCCCGGAACATAATGCTTGCTATCTGTGGCAAAGAGGGCGCGGCTGCCACCAGGTCAGGGAGGGCCTTGCGGGAGAGCAATGGCGTGAGCAGAACGCCGGGAAGGGTTACAATGGTGGCCACCAGGTACAACATCCACGGTTGCGCTTGAAAGCCAGCATAGACCTGCCCCAGCACAAACAAACCTATTACCCATCCCATCTGACTGCCAGCATACAGGATGCCGGTGCCAGCACCATAACGCTTCGCCTGGTCGGCTGCAGCAAAGGTCTGGATCGTGGTGCCGCCCCAGAAGGCAGCTCCGCCCCAGCCCCAGACAATCGCAGAAGCAATGGCGAGGGCGTAACTCTGATGCCACGGCACTGCCAGGCATGCCAGCGTGAAGAACAGGTAAGTAGAGGAGCCGACGATGGTCCACAGCCATAAGGGTAGCCTGCGCAACAGGAACAGGTTCCCCACCCGGAAGACCATCATTGAGCAGTAGACAGTCGCGAGTACCCAGGCGCTGGCGATGGGTGACCAACCGGCTGCCTTTTGAACATACGGGATCAGATATTGCTGCTGGGCTCCTGCGCCGGTGAACAGGAACAGGTTGACGAGAAATAGTAGCGTAAGTTCGCGCCGAAAGCTGCTGGCTTGCTGCATATCCTGCTGTAGCTGCATTCTGAGAGTTTCTCCGGTTTCGGCGAATGTTGGAATACGCGGGGAGTTCCTCCACGTATCAGCCGGGACCTTTGCCAGGCAAGGCTCCTTGATGGATAAACAGAGAGGTATTTGCATCAGTGCTTAAGAGTCGGGGATCTGTTGGTGTGTCACGGGGGGATTGCTGATAGTATTCTGAACAACACTCATCCGCCGGCGCTTTGAAGTTGATCATGCTCCGGTGCAGCTACCGCGACGGTTGCAGGTGATATCGCTGTGAACAGCACCTCCTGCAGACGCAGGGCGTCGTTTTCGGCCACCAGTTCTTGCATTAGCTCAACCCACTGGCTGAAGTTGCCGTTGTGTCGAAGGTTACCGGTGCTTCTCACCTTCCACACCCAAGGGCAAGCCGTGTGGGTTAGTTGCTCACCGTCATTAGTGAGGGTCTCGTGGAGCTTCTCGCCGGGGCGCAGGCCGATGAAGTGCACGGCGTCGGGTGCATACGGGTTGCGACCGTGCAGGCCGATGAAGTTGCGGGCCAGATCCAATATCCGCACCGGCTCGCCCATATCCAGGACAAAGATATCGCCACTAGCGCCCAAGGTGGCCGCCTGCAACACCAGGAACGCCGCCTCCGAAATCGTCATAAAGTATCTATCGGCCTCCGGATGGGTGACGGTCAGGGGCTGGCCAGCCGCCAACTGCTCTTCGAAGATGCGCAGCACGCTGCCATCGCTGCCTATCACATTTCCAAACCGCACGACAGTGTAGCACGTTTTGCTATTCTCGGCCCGCTCCTGGAGCATGACCTCACAGAAGCGCTTGGTCGCACCCATGACGTTGCAGGGCTCGGCGGCCTTGTCAGTTGAAATGAACAGCAGGCGTTCCGCACCGCAGTCCTCAGCACACTGGGCCACAACCTGGGTCCCCAGCACGTTGTTACGCACCGCCTCCACTGGGTTGCTCTCCATCAGATAAACGTGCTTGTGGGCACCGGCGTGGACGACTATGTCGGGGCGATGTGCGTCGAAGGTCACCTCACAACTGCCGGGGTCGGCAAAGTTAGCTATGACCGGGGTCAGTTCTATATCAGGAAAGCGGTATGACAGCTCGTTGAGGATCTTGTGAATTCGATTCTCTCCGCGGCCCAACAGTACCAGCCTTCGCGGGCGATGGGTGCAGAGTTGCCGGCATACCTCAGCGCCAATGGAGCCGCCGGCGCCCGTGACCAGGACGACTTTGTCTTGGACATAATTGTCGTTCAGGCTCATCGCAGGGAGCCGCACATCACGGCCCAACAATTCGCTGATCCGCACATCGCGCACACTGCTGAGGGTCAGCGGGTCTCTGACCAGCTCCAGGAGCCGGGGTAAGGTGCGGACTCTCACCCCCGCCTGCGAGCAGATACGGAACATCTCGCTGCGCTGCTGGGCCGTAGCTGACGGGATGGCGATGATGATCTCGTCTACCTGGCGCTCTTGCACGATGCGTGCCACGTCGCGGCCCATGCCCAGGACTGGATGCCTGCCGAGCAGCAAGCGCTGCTTGAGCGGGTCATCGTCAACGAACCCCACGACTTCGTAAGGGCTGTGACGATCGGCCGTAACCTGCACTGTCAGCGTTCGTCCCGCATCGCCGGCGCCATATATCAGAAGTCGTTTGCGTGGGGGCATACCGTGACGGCCATAAATGCGCTGACGCAGCACCCGCCAGGCAAAGCGGCTGCCACCCATCAAACCCAGCAGTAGCAGCCACCAGATGACAGAAACGCTGCGCGGGAAGTATTGTCCCAGCAGGACACCGGCCGCCAGGCAACTTGTTCCCACCGAAGCCGAGGCGCCGACGATTACGGCCGCCGCCGCCTCCATACCAGCGTATTCCCAGATGCGGTTGTACAAACCACAGCCGGCAAAGCACAGGACTGTCAACGGGATTACTATCCAGGTCGCGTGGAGGCTGAGGGCCAGGTATTGCGGAGGGATACCGTCATCAAAGCGGACCCACAGGGCGATTAGCAGCGCGGCGGTGGCCAGACTGGCGTCTACAGCGCCCAGAGCCAACGGCTGCCATCTGAATCCGAGCGGCCGCACGTGACACAGGCGCGCCGCAGCCAGACGCACAGCAGCAAGCGCAGACCAACTCAAGCAGACGCACCCCCTGATCTGCCTGTGTGTGCTGCCATCTTCTCGTATTACCTTTCGCTGCTTGCGCTTGGGGAGAGAGTTGGTGTCGGCCAGAGACAGAAGGGCCAGGAAGGGGAGCCTGGGTTTCCGAGAGGTCCACGGCATCGCGGATTGGGAGGAAGCACCTCCCGCCTCCGGCCGACCCGTATTGTGCCTCGAACGGCGAGGCGATGTCAGGGTTCGGACAGTATAGGAGAAGCCCGGAGGTATTTCACTAGGCAGAACTACGCAAGACGGCGGATGATCAGCAGGCGCGGATACCGGTCGTAAGGATCTTGTGGCGGGACACGCGCCTCGCGCGCCAGGTGGACGAGCCTTGCCTGTCCCTCTCCGCGCCCTCGGTAGGTCGGGCTTCCAGCTCGACACCCGGACAGGCTGTTTGCGCGGCGCCTGGGGTCAGCGATCATCCAGCACCAACGGCCCGCCGCGTTCGGTGGGGAACAGCTCCCAGGCGGCCAACGGCAAGTCGCGAGGGGAATAGTAGCGACGATTAACCTGCTCGAGGACCTCGGGGACGGCATCCTTATGCACATAAGCAAACATGCACCCGCCCAGGCCGGCGCCGGTTATGCGCGATCCGATCACGCCGTCAATGGAGTTGCAGATGTCCACGAGTAGGTCGAGCTCCGGGCAGGAGCAGCCAAAGCCACCGGGCTGGCGATAAAGCTGGGCAGCCTCGCGTTCTGCCGCATCGTCGCTATCAGCCATCCGGGTCATCTGGTCCAGAGCCTCGTCGCTGGTGCGATTGTCGAACGGCTTGGAATGCTCATCATCAAGCCAGCGCACCACGCGGTCACCATCGTGAGCGGCGGCCATCAGCTTGCCTAGCTCCTCTTCATCGCGTGTTTCTATCACCGGCTTGTTACGCGAGCCACGCGCCGGCTCGCAAATCATATACATACAGACCGGCCGCACCGGAAAATCCGGCAGCGAGACGCGCCAATGCCGCATTATCGGGTCCAACTCGTCCCGCCGGCTGGGCGCCAGCTTTGGCAGATCATTCATAGTAGCACGCTCAGGTAGGACCTTCAGCATCTCATAAACATCACTCAGTCGCACGTCCATGTACTCCGGGCTTATGTGGGCAAGGCACTTGACATCATTCAGCACGTCGGGGAAGTTCTCGCGCATAATCACTATGCCCGCCGCCTGCGCAAGGCCACGGGAGGTAGCGCTCTGGAGCGATTCGACAGTCTTGCGTGAGATTACCAATGTGTTGCAAAGCACAATGCGCCAGTCCTCGGGGAAGGGCAGGAGATGCTCTTCGTATGGATCGAACGGGATGTCATACTTGATATGCAGGATATGCCCGCGCCGACACAGCATCTGAGCGCCAGTATCGCCTGGCCCACCCCTCGAACCGCTGTACCACTCCCCGGCCCCTATCACTCGTATGGCCTCGCCCCAGGGGATATCTAGTTGATTGAAGTAGATGGTGGCGATGCCGGCCAAAGTGGCAAGCGCAGACGACGAGCTCACCCCCGCCGCTACCGGAATATCGCCGTCCAGAAAGACATTCAGTCCACAAAGCTGGCGGTCCGGATAGTGCTTCTGCAATGCGAGAATCGGCCCGATGAGGAAATTCTGCCAGCCACCCACTTCAATCTCGGCGGCCTCTAGGATGTCTATCCATTCCGCCCCCCGTACTTCTGGTGGCAGCAGCTCCGCAATAGTGAAAGCATAGTCGGGGTATTCATCGTGGGGGCTGCTGAGGAACACGATGTCGTCGTTGCGCCTCTGGACGACGGCCACGATCTCGCGTCCGAAGACCACATGATTCTTGAATGAATACTGTCCATCGGAGTGCAGGCCCATCGTGTTGATGCGCCCCGGCACGCGAATCAACGTGCTGGGCGCGTCTGCAGGCAGCCGCTGCGCAGCCCCTTCTAGCACGCTGCGGAACAACGCCAGGCGCTCCTGGTGCAGTGATGCGTCATCGCCGTATATGTCGGCGAACGCCTCACTTATTCTGGGGTCGGGGGCCGCAAACAGTTCCCGCCATTGGGCGATGGACATCTCTGTTGCGTGGGGGTAGATGCTCACTTGGCCAGCTCCTTGCTCTTTTCGTCGGCCCAGGTTCTAATCTTCTCGATAGCTGTGCTGTCCAGCTCTGGCTTGTGTTCGGCCAGGATTTTCTCGACCTTTTCGTGGGCCGCCTCCAGCATCGGGGTGCCGGTATCGCCGTCGCGGTTGGACAGCTCCGGCAGCAGGTTCTCATCCTCGTTGCGCATATACTGCAGTGTGTGCTCATCCATCAGGAACTGCCCTGCATGTCCAACGCGCAGGATGGCGTCCAGGGCGAGGGTCTCCTCACTAACCTCAATGCCCCTGGCTATCCGCAGGCAGAAGTCATATATCTCGCTGTCAATGACCATTTGCTCGAGGGAAATAGCCAGACCGTTGTAGACCGCACCAAAGCCTGGTGTCATCTGGGCAGGGGAGAGGACCCGTGTCAGCATGGTGGCCATCTTCTCAATGCCAATCTGCACGTCTATCCAGGGGCTGTCCACCGAGCCAGCGGGTGAGTAGTTTGGAAAACCATACCAGCGCGCCAGGTCCATGCTGGCGCCTAGCGTCAGGTTGCGCTCCTGCGCGCCGTAGCTGAGACTGCCTGTGCGCATATCCAGGGGGCCAGCGGCGCCGCCGCAGATGATCGGGCAGCCTTCAGCCAGGAGTTGAATCATCGTTATCATACACAGGCTTTCGGCGTTTTGCTGCATAATCGTGCCGGCAAGTGTGTACGGCGAAGTGCCGCCGGCCATCGGACATGGGGCGCACAGTACAGGCAGTCGGCGGCTGATGCAGGCCAGGACCATCTCTGCAGATTCGCCAGAGATGGCCATTGGGCTTCTGGGAGAGATAGTTATGTCAATCACGGGCTTTTCCGGCAGGGGGGCTGCGGTCACGAGTTCAAGGGCTTCACACCACAGGTCAAGCTCGAAGACAGTCTGCGGGGCCTCGACGAGGTGCTTGGAGGTGTTGGTGAGCATTGCTTCGACGAAGCGCAGCTCCCGTAGCTTGGTCGGCACATCCCATGGATAACACGGGGTTCCCACGCGTGCGCAGTTGTCCAGGCCATCAGCGATACGTGCTGCATTGATGATGTCTTGGAGTGTGGAGTCGCGCAGGCTCGTCGCCCGGTAATCCAACATCTTCACAGAGTTCGTATGATTGCACGGATACTTGTCTGTCCTGCCGCCGCCAGTGTGCAGCACCTGTCCTGCTCTCCCGTAGAGGGTCAGGTCCTTAGGCGCGGTGTCAATCGCCCACTGCACCATCTCAGGCGGAAACTTGGCCACGTCCGCCTCCACCTGTGCTCCAGCACTCCCCAGGGCGGCTAGCAACTTCTCATTCGCAATCTTCATCCCCATCTCGGCACACAGACGGACAGACGCGGCATGTATCTGCTCGATCTCGCTCTGCGTCAGGTAGCGGAGCGGGCCAATTGGCTGCATGACGGCAACCTCCTTTTGATAGTTCGCTTTGTACTGGTAGTGTAGCTACAGCTTGAACTCATGATACTCATTCTGGCAGGGATAACCCTCAGCGACCAGTATCCTACGCTCGCGTGGCATCAGGATGTGGCTGACCATCGTATAGAG
The DNA here is from genome assembly GCA_029821455.1 of Candidatus Zipacnadia bacterium. Lineage (GTDB taxonomy): Bacteria > Armatimonadota > Zipacnadia > Zipacnadales > Zipacnadaceae > JALGVG01. Next base: position 7,741 of record JALGTI010000087.1, read on the forward strand.
TTCAGCATCCCCGTGCTGGCAGATTTGCCCTTCCTCAGCGTGGTCACGCAGAATCTGCATCATGCCCTCAGGCGTGCGTTCGACGCTTTGCGTTAGGCCCTCTAGGTTGGCGAATCGCTTGAGGCTGTTTGGCCTCCAATCGCCCTCCTGCAATTCCTCGGGGGCGCTAAGGGCAACAAAGTGGTTAGTGTGAAAGGTCACATTATCTGCGGGCCACCTGAGCGTCTGAGCAGAGGGGGCTTTCTCGATGACAGCCCCGTGCCCCTCGCTGTCCACCAGCGTGAGGTTGGCACCCTGGGAGGCGCAGCGCATACTGGCCGCCATCTGGATGCCCTCCTGCACGGTGGCGCAATGCTGTAAGAGCTTATCTACGATGACTTCCACCGCGACGCCGTCAGGATGGCCAGAGCCGGGTTTGACCTTGACACTGGAACCACCATACGCCAGACCAGCCTCGTTGATCCCGCAGGCGGCACCGATATAGCCTGCGAAGGCACAGCGCAAAACAGTGTAGCCCTCCCCCGGCTTGATGCGCTGGACGATATGAAATTCGTCATCGCCCTCCCACAGATCGCTGTTCTTACCAAGTATCGGCCCAACTGAACCATTCAGAAAGCTGACATTCGTGCACCAGCCCGTGGTGTCGTTCCACAGCGCCTCGCACAAGTTCAGCTTGAGGATATCATCGTATGGCACGTCTGACCCTTCAGCAATGCCACGCATCTCATCCAGGGCCTCCGGATGAACGCGCGTGGTGTTCGTCTCCAGCTTGCGCAGCAGCCGCTCAATCTCATCGGGGTCGGCTTTGCTCATATCCCCCCAATTGGCGACCGCCTTTTCGACCAGCTCCGGTACTTGCCGCCCGTGCTCCAGACCACGTTCATAGGCTGGGCCTTCCAGTTCCATCAAATAGATTTCCTTGCTCATACTACATCCAGCCCTCCTCACGCAGGACCTGCCTGCGCCGGGGGCACGTCCGACAGGCTGGGTCATTGCATAATAGCCAGTCCGGCCGCTCAGCGACCATCTCCTTGACTGTCTCGATGATGTCCATCCCAGTCGTCAACTGCACCCGTGCCCGGTTTATGCGGAAGTCCTTGATACGATTGACCAGGCGCATCGGTCCCTCAAGCGCACCGAACGCGCCGCTACAGCCTGGGAACTCACTATAGTGGACGGTGGTAACCGTGCCGTCCCACAGTCTAACGCGGAATGAGTGAGGGGTTACGTCGTCAAACGGAACTCTGACGTAGGGCAGTTCTGCACGCGCCTCGCCGATATGAACTGTCGTGTTGGTGTTGTGCAATACACCCAACAGCATCACGAACCCGCCTGCCTGCGCTACTCTGTCCAGTGGAGAATCAATACCTAACGCCTGGCGCAGGTGGTGGTCAGCGCAGAATTGCTCAGCCGCCTCACCGATTGCCGTGACAGAGTGGGTGGGGCAGCAGCTTCGCACCGCCTCCGGACGAGCGAGCACCGCCTCCGTGATCCTGCCTGTGAGAGTCGGTGCATCGCGGTCAAAGACGCCGTCCATCCTATAATTGAAAGTCGGCACCATCAGCAGCCCACCAGGGCCAAGCACTTCCAGGAACGCATCCACCACGGCATCCGCGCCGCCGTCAACCCAGCCCATGCTGGAAAGCGAACTATGTAACACCACTTTGTCTTCCATGCCCAAGCCTGCGCCCCGTAGAGCTGTCATAATGTCGTGTCGGGTCAACACATCGGGTGATTGCATCGGGACGGACCTCTCTGGTATACTTGAACCGAACAGCAATCTATATTTCTGCGGCGTTGCTGAACAGACCTCTGACTCGGTGCTAGGCCATCCCGCCCACGGCCTGCAGTCAGTCTAATCTTTCAAAGCAGGAGGCAGTGATATGGCTAATCTAGATTGGCTGAAAACAATCTACACCGACGGCAGACACAACGCTTTTACTGGATTTGTCAAATGGCGAGGAGCTTACTACGTATGCTTCCGCAATGCGGAGACGCACATCTCACTGGATGGCCGCATCTTCGTCATCCGCAGCGAGGACTTCAGCCAGTGGGACCTGGTGGCCCAACTGGCTACCCCCGGCGATGACCGTGACCCCAAGCTGGTGGCTACTGATGAGAGACTCACTGTCCACTGGGGCACCTGGAGCCTCGATCCCAGTGAGGCCCAGAACCCGGAGGCAGCCTTCCGGGGGGCGATATACTGCCATTTCGCCTCCAGCGCTGATGGGCTGAGCTGGTCTGAGCCGGTGGCAGTTGACTACGAGCCAACCTGGTGGCTGTGGGGGCTGGCCTGGTTTGAGGGCTTCTACTACAGCGCGGCCTATCGGTGTTACGGAGAGCCACCGGTCGGCATCCGCCTGGTGCGTTCGTCTGACGCGCGTGTCTGGGAAACCGTTTCAATTATCACCGACGAAAGCGGCGATGAGGCGGCTTTGCTCTTTGAAGCAAACGGCCATCTCTTGGCTCTGGCTCGCTTCGACACCTGGCCGCTGCACTGCCGTCTTTACGAGGCGGTTGCTCCGTATGCGCAATGGACGGAGCAGTCGCTGCATCAGATTG
>JALGTI010000490.1 GCA_029821455.1 Candidatus Zipacnadia bacterium
GGGATCATACAGGAGCGTGCGCGGCACGTTCAGCACCCTGGCGATGCGCTCCAGTTCATCAGCCGTCGGCAGCTTCCAGCCACCGCGAGGACTGCCCTCGATGTTCGCGTAGTCAGAGATCCTGGCGGCCTCAGCAACCTCCTGTTGTGTCAGCTCGCAGTTCTTGCGGTAATGCTTGCAGTCATTGGGTATCCGTAGTGGCATCTTCGGGTTCCTCCTTAACGCCGGTCTGCAAGTTCTGCAAGCCGCCGCTATCGGTTTTGGGTGTTTATGAGTCCTATGGGATTCACAGCACCGTTTCATCCCTGTAGCCCGGAGCAGACCGCAGTGTCTCCAGAAACACCTGCACCTCTTAGCTGGCGTTCGGCCGGGCCTTGCGGAGCAGCCTGTACATCTCGTCCCAGCTCAGCCGGTAGAGCCGCATCAGCTTGGGAATGAGGTCGAGATTCGGATCGCGCTTGCCGGTTTCGAGGCGGCTCACGGTGCTCTGGTGCACCCCGAGCAGCTCCGCCACATCCTGCTGGCTCAATCCCTCGCGGTTCCGGGCCTCGGCGAGGCTGCGGGGCGGATCATTCGGCATTGTCGGTATCATCAGCAGCACCTCACAGTAACCTCTATTGGCATTATATCGATGCGAACTTGGCATTGTCAACATATAAACTACGCAAGTGCTGGCTGCTAATGCCATAGTGAGTATGCCATATCAGCATGGCGCTGTCAATACCCAATTATGCGTTCTTGTCATATATTTTTTCACATGGTATCATGGAGGACACAAAGGAGGTGTGGGCATGGCAATTCCCGAGGTGAATGTTGCCGCGCGGCTACGGCAGTGGCGCCAACGACGCGGGCTGACCACAATTCAGCTGGCTGACCGCCTGGACGTACACCAGAGCACGATCAGCCGGCTGGAGAATGGCAAGCGAAGGCTCGACGCGGAGATGCTGGTCGAGCTCTGCCGGGCGCTCAATATCACGCCGTCGATGTTGTTCGAGGAGAAAAACGAGGAGGACGCCGCGTTCGAGCTGGCTCAGTATCTATCGTCAGACGAGAAGCGTGAAGTGCGGAACTTCATCCTCTTCAAGCTGTCGCAGAACGGGCGCGAGCTGCGACCGCATCAGACACGAGACGAGCCGCAGGATTTTCGGACAGCCAATGATCTCGTAGCAGCCGCCTCCTGCTAGCGGGGAAGGCTCCCACGGGACGTGGGGGCCTGGTTCAGCGCAGCACCCCGACACAAAAACCGACCCGAACAGAAGCTCGGGTCAGTTAAGACAAAATGGTCGGGATGACTGGATGCCATCCACCCATACATCAGCACTGCTAGCAGCTGGATAGAATTAGAGATCCCGCTTAAAGTCATTCGCATGTTCCCCTCTTCTTTTTGCCGGTCCGTGTCGAAGTTTATCTATGAGGAGGTTGTTTAATCATGCGTGCTCAATTTCCTGTATCCTACAGCAAATGGCGGTACTTCCTGATCTATGAACGGGGAATCGAGGATAGTCAAAGCCATGAGCGTTACATCAACTGGCTGGAACGCTGGGCCTGGTGGCTCGGCCGGCAGGACCTGGACTGGGACTCGGCCACCGCCTATGACGCCGGGGAGTTCCTGGCGCTGTTGCGAACCAGGCGGAACCCCTGGTACAGGCGGGCCTACTCGCCGAGCACCATCCACCACGCCGTCGGCTGTATCCGGCTCGCCTACGATTTTCTCATCCGCGAGGGGGTGGTTGCAAGCAACCCTTTTGCGCTGATTCGCGTCAAATCCTCGACGCAACAGCTGCCCGTTTCCCTGACCCACGCTGAGGTGCTCAGGCGACAACGGCTCGGTGCGCGGCGCCCGCGACGGTGCAGCCTGTGAGCTCCTGTATGCCACGGGCCTGCGCAACTCGGAACTGTGCAGCGTGAACCTCAGCGACATCAACTGGGAGGCCGGCCAGGTCCTCGTGCGCCGGGGCAAGGGCAACAAACAGCGCATCGTGCTGGCCTATCCGCGCGCGCTGCACGCCGTGCGCTACTGGATACGGTTCTGGCGGCGCGAGTATCTCCGGCGCGACATCGAGCAGGCCGTGTTCCTCGGCGAATACGGCGACCGGATCCAGCGGCAGCAG
>JALGTI010000491.1 GCA_029821455.1 Candidatus Zipacnadia bacterium
GAGCCACTGGCGGCCAAATCGCCGTCCTGTGGTGGGCCGGAGAGCTGGGAAGAAAGCGAGAAGAAGGTCCTTGAGATCGCACAGATCTACCGCGAACGCGGCCTCGAGGCCGGATGCAGTTTCAACCTGACCCCCGAAGCAGCCAAGGCCCAGCCGGACCTGTACAAGGGCCTGCGCGACGAGGGCTTCTATATCGGGCTGCAGCCGAATATCCCCGGCTTCCGCTATCCTACGTATGATAAGAAACTGGGGAAATACTCCGCGGACGAGCAGCGGGAGATCATCCGCTTGTGCAAAGAGGACTTCGAGGCGGCGATGGGCTTTTCAACTACCAGCTACCTGCCCTGCTGCGGCTCACGCAGCGATGCAACTGCCAGCATCCTGGTGGAACTGGGCTTCAAAGAGCTCAATATGTCTGGCCCCGGCCGCTGGACCGAGGGCTGGCCAGATAGGGTGACAGTTGGGCTGTTTCCGTTCCCTCACAAGGCGAGTGCCCAACACCGTTGCCTGGCCGGGGACCTGGATTTGCTGGTGATTCCTAACACTGTTGATATGACTGGCAAGTACAGCCGGAGCCCTGGGACGCCCAATGATATTCGGAGCGAGAATCCCGTCTCCGATGAGACGTGGGAGATGTATCGTGACATAATTGACACCTACATCGAACTCGGCCTATTGATGGACTATCCGCTTCTCGTGGTGCGGCCTGTCGGTCACAACACGAACAGGAACAACTGCGAGAACGTGGCGTACCTGGCCGACTACGTTACCGAGGCAGCGGAGAAGTTCGGCCTGGAGTTAGTCCCGGCAGACCCGCCGGGCATCCGCACCGAAGCCGAACGCCTGGGGTGGTTCTGACCTACCCCCTAACTCCCTCCCTTCAGGGAGCAACTTCGTTGAATGCCAAGGGTTAGAAGCAAGGTCGGGTTGCCAGGGCGTTCAGCTCTTGTACATCGCATCAAGCATGATCAATAGCTGCCGCATGCAGACCGTGCGGGTCACCTTTGCCTCTTTGCCGGCCTCGATGAGGCGCGGATGGAGCGCGGAGATATAGGGAATGATTGCGATGCTTAAGGCAATAGCAGAGCGCTGTAGTGTGCGGAAGTACAAGCTCGACCCCGTGCCCGAGGAAGCGCTGCAAGAGGTGCTGGAGGCAGCCTTGCACGCTCCCAGCGCCAACAATGCCCGGCCCTGGCACATTGTGGTGGTCACAGATGAGGCGAAGCGCCAGGCGCTAGCCAAGACCCACGAGTGGGCGTCGTTCGCAGACGAGGCACCCGTCATCCTGGTCTTCTGCGCCGAGGAGGAGCGCTCTCCTCACTGGTGGATTGAGGACTGCTCGGCGGCGGTTGAAAATGCTATGATTCAGGCAGTGGAGTTGGGCCTGGGGAGCTGCTGGATCGGTGTCCGTGGCGGCGGCGATCTACCCGCCAGGCATGAGCAGCACGTGCGCGGCATCCTGGGTATCCCCGCAGGCATCCGGGTCCTGTGCCTGGTGACGCTGGGCTATCCGCAGCCGCCGTTCCAGCTCAAGCCGCCGGGGCCGATGGAGAATGTGCACCGAGAGGCGTGGTAGCCATTGGGGGATAGGAGTAGCGTAAATGACCAGTAGAGAGCGCGTTGAACTAGCCATCAACCACCAGAAACCTGACCGCGTACCGATTGACGTGGGCGGGTCCCGGGTAACAGGCATCCACGCCTTTGCCTACAAGAGATTGTGTGATTATGTTGGTCTCGACGTAGGTCCGCCAAGAGTGTATGACGTCTACCAGATGCTGGCCGATGCAGACGACGAGTTCATCAAGCACTTCGGCGTTCGGCTACAAGGTTGACCGATACAAGCCGTGGACGGCCTGGAACGGAATGGAACTCCTGATGCCCGCCGAGTTTGATCCGTATGAAGACGAAAACGGGAACTTGTTGATCAAGGACCCGATGAATCCCGGGGGTGAATGGGTAGCCCGCATGCCACGGGAGGGATACTACTTCGACTCCCCTGGGCAAACAGGCATGAGTGCGGACCTGAACCTCGTTGACCCCGAGGAGTATCGCAGGCATCTCAAGCCGCTAGGTGACGAGGAGCTAGAGTTTGCTAGCCAACAGGCCCGGGAGTTGTACGACAATACTGATTGCGCCCTGCTTGGTGAGTTCTGGAGCTGTGGTGTGGGTATCCCGCTGAGTTTCGGAGACTGGATG
>JALGTI010000492.1:0-2351 GCA_029821455.1 Candidatus Zipacnadia bacterium
ATATTAGTGCTCAACCGGCTCGTGTTCCATCAGCCATCTGAGGCAAGCGCCGACGACCTGCAGATACTCAGGCACCTGCCGCAGCGGTGATATATCCATTGCGACTATTGTACCCCGTCCATAGGGCAGCGCACCGGCCACGATGTAGCCATCCGCCTCGGCCAGCACCGTTACCTCGCCGCGCACCTGTGCTCCGAATGGAACTGGCGGCACACCAGCCATATTGCCCAGCTCAGGCGCTGTTTCCACCTCACCCCTAGGCCGGCCCAATGTAATGGTACATCCCAGCGGCCCCAGAAACATGTTCAAGTATACCAGCCTAATCTGGAAGTGACGAGTAGCGGCACCGGCCGCAAGAATCCGACCGCCGCCCCACAGATAGTGCTCCAGCGCCACCATCTCTGCCTCCCTAAACTCCCGCCACGAGCCAAGCACTACCAGCGGCGGGTTGCTCTCTAGCGCCCGCACCAGTGGCGCAGGATCATCGCCGATGGCCAGTGCCTTCAACGGCAGTCCGAGATGCTTCAACTCCGTCAGCAGATGCGGCCCGATCTTCGGCCAGAAGTCCTTGGTGGCCCGTGAATCAACCAGGACCGCACCCGCAAAGTCGGTCGCCTCTTCGGGCAGGCTGACCTTCGGCGGAGGCTCCTTCTCCTGCTTCCTGCCTGCTTGTTGTGCGGTCGCTTCGGCACTTGGCTGCGGCCTGGTCAGGGTTTCGGCCATTTGCTCCGGGCCCCACAGGCAGGCGCGGGTTAGGCAGGTAATGGCCGCTCCACCAGGTCGTTCGTCTGATAAAGACTCAACCATCTCCACCGGCACCATCGTAATGCCGCCCTTGTCTACTTGCAGCCAGGCCGACACTACCGAGGCCCCCTGGAATGCCAGGGGCCACACGTCGCCGGTGACATTCACACGCAGGGCCGCTGAGGTGGGGGACTGGAGCCCCTCGGTCATCGGATGCTTGATGAAGCGTACCCGTTGGCTCTGTCCCCGGACGCGCTCGATGCGCGCGCCCAGCGGCCCCAGGAACGCGCTGGCCTGTTCCACGTGCCGCGTGGACGTGCCGAACAGCAGCACCATTCCCCCCCCGTTCGTCACGTATTCACTGAAGCTCGCGGCCTTCTCTTCGTCTCTCAGTGTATCGTCAGTCACAACGATACACGTCGGTGCCACCGCAAGCTCGAGAGCCTCGTCGGCAAGCTCGGCGGCAGCACCCCGCCCCCGCAGGCTCTCAAGCAGGACTTCGGCGATATCGCCGATCCGCCCATAGGAGGGCATATCAATGACCACCGTAGCCTCAGCATGCGCGCCAATACAGCAAGCAACGCATAGCAGAGCTACGACGCTAACAGTTTTCAGTACCCTCACGGAGATCACTTCCCCCTAGTTAGGACGGCCGGATCTTGCTTCTGGTTTCCGCCTTGCTATGCAGGAACAGTCGCTGGCCTGGCCAATTATACCATCTGGAGCGTGAAAGTGGAGGCCCAAAGTCCATAACCAGTCGGAAAGGCTGAGGACAAATGTCACCAACCAGCGACAACACCCGATCATTTGGCGCCGCCATCACCCACAACCGCCACAGTCCCTATTGCAAGTTCAGGGCCGTGCCCATTAGCGCCGCTACAATGCGCGATGGCTTCTGGAGGCCCCGGATGGTCACCAACTATCAGGTCAGCATCCCGGGCTGGGTGGATGCTATGGAAGAGCACGGCGTGGTGGATAACTTCCGCCGGGCCGCCGGCCACCGGGACGTGCCCTTCCGGCAGTCATCCTTTGGCAGCGAATCTGACCTATACAAGTGGATGGAGGCGGGCAGTCTGAGGACTTGCCAGAGTTACGCGAGACATTGGACTCTATCATTGACCACATCGCGGGAGCCCAGGAGCAAGATGGCTACCTCTACCTCAACACGCTGTCCGGCACCGGGCCGCCGCTGGCGCGCTTTGCACATCTGTCACGCTCTCACGAACTCTACTGTGCCGGCCATCTGATGCAGGCGGCAGTTGCTTACTATCGTGCCACTGGGGAGGGAAAGCTGCTGGACGCCGCTGGGCGGACCTGATTGTGCGGGAGTTCGGCCCCGGCAAGCTCGAGATAGCCGATGGCCACCCTGAGGTTGAAATGGCGCTGATTGAGTTGTACCGCACCACCGGCGAGCAGTCTTATCTGGATGTCGCGGGCTTCTTCCTCTCCCAACCGCAGTCACTGGCGGACCTGCCTCCCATCGCCGAACGCCCCGCCCTGGTCGGCCACTGCGTCCGTTCCGGCTACATCTGCAGCGGCGGCGCCGACTGGTACGCCGAAACTGGCGATGAGAAGATGTGGAGTAATCTCCAGCACCTCTGGGAAGA
>JALGTI010000492.1:2361-2878 GCA_029821455.1 Candidatus Zipacnadia bacterium
GAACTGCCAAACGCCCGTGCCTATGCTGAGACCTGTGCCCAGATCGCCCACGTTATGTGGGCCTGGCGCATGCTGCTCATCAGCAGCGAGGCCGTCTACGCCGATGTGATGGAGTCCATTCTCTACAATGGGCTCCTCTCTGGCGTGTCACTGGACGGCACCGAATACTTCTACCAGAACCCTCTCTCCTCCGATGGCAGCCAGCGCCGCCGGACCTGGCACACATGTAACTGCTGCCCTTGCAACCTTCAGCGCCTGATGGCCTCTCTGCCTGGCTATATGTTTAGCACCAGCGACGAGGGCGTCTGGGTGCATCTATACGACGCCTCGGATTTCAAGTGGCAGCTTGACGATGGCACACCATTCGGTCTGACGCAGGAGACCGGCTATCCCTGGGATGGCAAGGTCAGCATTCAAATCGCCCTCGAAGGCCCCAAGGAATTCACCATCTTCCTGCGCATTCCGTCCTGGTGCCAGGCGGCATCCGCCAGCGTCAACGGCAAAGCGACCGCCCAAC
>JALGTI010000493.1 GCA_029821455.1 Candidatus Zipacnadia bacterium
CCAGGCGGTCTGAGCCATATTCGCCGCCTCCATCTGGCCTAGGGTCGGGCAGCCGCTACCTCTGATCTGGCCACACAACTCCGTCAACCGCCCTTCGGCCTGCTGGAGGCCCTCTCCGGTGCGGATAATTCCCACATCCTCCCACATCAGCTGCTGGATCGCCCCGCGCCAGCCCTCATCACCCGCTGCTATTGGCACAGCCTCCTGACCGTCAGCCTTCCGCCGCAGGTCTTCGGGTAGAGGGCCCTGTTGGGCCATTATCTCCGCGGTGCGTTTGCCGAACACCAGCCCGTCCAGCAGTGAGTTGCTGGCCAGCCGGTTGGCCCCGTGCACGCCGTAGCTCGCGCACTCCCCACACGCAAACAGCCTTGGCACTGTGGAGAGGGTCGAAGCCACGCTTGCGCAACTCGTCCAGGATGCCGGGGAAGCGCTCCTTGATCCGCGCGGCAGGAATAGGTGAGAAGTCGAGTCGCACGTGCTGCCCGCCCTGCTTACGCATCTCGGACACAATCGCTCTGGCTACCACGTCCCTGGGCGCCAGGTCGGCAAGCTGGTGATACTCGCCCATAAATGCGCGCCCTTCGCTGTTGACTAGCACCGCCCCCTCGCCGCGCACGGCCTCCGAGATCAGGAACTTCGGATAGCCTTCAGAGGCCAGGGCGGTGGGGTGGAACTGGACAAACTCCATATCCTGCAAGGCGCAGCCGGCGCGTAGAGCCAGAGCCATGCCATCAGCCGTCGCCACCGGCGGGTTGGTGCTGTACAGGAACAGCGAGCCCGCTCCTCCGGTCGCTATCAGCACGCTGTTGGCGATGAAGCGCATACGCTGGCCGCCGGGAATTCGTACCACCTCCACGCCGGCGCACTCCCCATCGGCGATTATCAGTTCAGCGGCAGCGCTCTCCTCGTAGGTTGTGATGGTGGGAAGCTCGCCGGCAGCTTCAATCGCCGTGCGTTCCACCTCAGCGCCAGTTGCGTCACCGTAAGCGTGGACGATGCGGGTGGTTCTGTGGGCCGCCTCGCGGCCATACAGCAGTGTCCCGTTCTCGCGGTCGAACTGTGCACCCCGGTCTATCAGCTCCTGGACTGCCTGCGGGCCTTCCTGAGTAAGCACCCTCACAGCCGGCTCATCGCACAGCCCCGCGCCCGCTTCCAGGGTGTCCTGCTCGTGCAGCTCCGGCGTGTCCATCGGACACAGGGCCACGGCGATGCCGCCCTGGGCGTATTCGGTGCTGCTTTCTCGCAGCGTGCTCTTGGTCAGCACCGCCACCGAGCCGCGCTCGGCCAAATGGATGGCAGTCCACAGGCCAGCGATGCCAGAGCCGATCACGACGTGGTCGCAACTTATCACTTGGGAATCCATTTCCTGATTTGTCGCCTCACAGGGCTGCAACGAAGTGTGTGGTTGGTGCTTAGTACCGTGCTATCTGTCATCAGGTCCTTAGCACTACGTACAGATCGCGGTCCAGACGCCATACCGACAGCTCAGTCAGTCCAGTGCCGGTGACGGCGCTGTGAGGACCTACCATGAAGTGATTGCTGGCTGGCAGGGCTGCTCTGTATTTGGTGCTATCCGGGCCACAAACAAGCTTGCACACATGCATCAGAGCCTCGACAAAGGTGCATCCAACGAATGCTCCCTCCCTGGCTGCCATGTCCTCGATCTCCAGCCCGGCGAACTGGCCGCGCAGGCCCTCCAGATCCTCTGCGGTCGCCTCGCCGCTGGCCGCCTTGCGCAATCGGCGCAATCAGTCTGGGCGGCCCCTCCGCCATCTTCTTGGCCGCCGTTGTCAGCATGTGAGGGTCATCCAGTGATGCGAACCAGTGGCTGAGGTTGCGCTCCCAGTTCTCGATGTCGCGATGTCGCTAGCCACGGCGTCGGCATCAACCAGATTGAGGGCATGGACCAGGACCTTCTCCTCAGCGTTGACCAGGGCAGCCATTATCTCTTCAATCCGCCGTGGCCGGGGGTCCATCTGCGCCCGTAGCGCTAGCGCCAACCCAAACGCCGCCTCGTCGCCCAGGGCCACCGCCTTTTCGAAGTTACGCTGGGCCACATAGGCGATAGCCTGAATCTTCCTGGGCGCCACCATAACCAGATTGACTGGCAAGCGGCGGAGCGGCTCCAGCAGCACTTCCTCCGCCATCACATGTTCTTGATTGCCTCGATGGTGCCGGCCTCATCAAGCATGTCGGCCAGAACGTGCACAGCAGTCAGATTGTCAGGCTGCTGCTCCAGGTTGTCCGCCGCTAACTCAATGAAGTCGCTCAATACCTCCCGCAGTCTCAGAAGGTCGGAACGCTCAAGCGCCTGGTCGAGCACCTCGTACAGCTCATTTGCCTCCTTGCCGAAATCCCTTTCCATTCGTCTCCCTCCCAATTCGTAGCAAGTATGCCCACGGAAAGACTCTGAACCAAGCGCTAGTCAAGTCTGCCCATCTGACACAACTCTCGAAGAGACTTTTCCGCACTGCCCCTGTGTTGACCTCTATGGCATTGCAACTACCGGCCATACATATCGAACACATCTGCCCAGGGCAAGCTGCGGGTCCGACGGTTCGGCAAGCTCACCGTCCTGAGTTTATCGAAGGACAAGCTCACCGTCCTGTCTTCGACCCTGAGGCTCAGACCCGAAGGGAGCCAGTCGAAGGGGAAGCTTGCCCTACCCAACAAGTTTCGTAGCGCAGGCATCCTGCCTGCGGCGGTTCCAGGCCTTCGCTCGCCATGCCTACTCCGCCCTAGTAGCAACGGCTATGAAGACCGGAAGCGAGCTATGGCCCGCCAAGGCAAGCCTCCTTGCCTGTCGAAATCAATACCGGCGGCGGGATACAAGTCACCGCCCCACAACTTGCACAGGCCAACACTGCTTCCACTCCGCTAAGAAAAGGCGTAGCGACAGTTCGAGCCTGTGTGTGGTGAAGCGTCTGGCAGACAAGCTGGAAGCTTGCCCTACCCGGGAAGTGAGGTAGCGCAGACTTCCAGCCTGCGCATTCGCGGCACTGCCAGACCGGCGCAGGCAGGATGCCTGCGCTACCCAAGGAAGTGTGTGCCCCGGTATTATGCAAGATTCGTTAGTCCCTCAGTGGCGGCTGGCCCATCTCCAGCACACACTGGACCAGCAGCCCGCTGGCCCAACTATGCGGCGCGGCCCAGTACGGCGTTTCGGGCTGCGTTCCGATCAGCTCTGGCAGCAGGCCGGTCGGCGTGGCGTGGTCAAGACAGAAGTCAATGTATCCGAGGGCGCGCTCACGAAGTTCCCCCGCCCGCTGCTTACCGCCTGACGCATAGCTGCGCGATAGCTTCAGCAGCACCAGGGCCATCCACAGGCTGTTGACGCAGCCAATGACCCCGCCCAGATAGCCGTCCCCCTCATAGCGGCAAATCCCTTGGCCGCCATGCAGCGTCTGACCTAGGCGTTGCTCGATTGCTTCGACATTTGCCTCGATCATCGCCCGCTGCTGGGGGTCGTCGGAACTAAGTAGCCCATACGGTGTTACCAACCCCAGCGTCGAGGAGTCAACTATGGGGTCTACGCGCCCACTGGTGGTTCGCCCTCGCGGGAAGAAGCTGCCATTGAATGAGCCGAGAACGACCTGCCGGATTGCCTCCGCAGTTCGCCTCCAACGGTCACTGTGTTCGGGATGCCCGCCCAGGTAGGCTACCCTGGCCGCCTCACGCAAGCCAGTAGCAATAGCGGCATTAGTATAGGCAAAGATGCCGCAGTAAGTCTCCCACAGGTCACAGGCCGGCTCATGCCAGCCATCCGTGCCCACCCTGGTAGCCAGAGCCCCCGCGCCTCTCTCAATTGCTGGCCACA
>JALGTI010000494.1 GCA_029821455.1 Candidatus Zipacnadia bacterium
TACCTCCTTGGCTTAGCTTGTTGAGTTCCCCGCGCTTGAAAAGCACACCTTCACAGGAAGGGTTCCAGAAGCCAGACGCGAACTAGCTGTCCTGCAGACGACCGAAAGGGAGGAGTTTACGATGCGCTTTGAGTTTTTTGATGCGAATGCCCGTATCGGCACAGTGCCAAACCACGACCCCCGGCACTTCTACACGGCCGAGGCGCTACTGCGGGAGATGGACCTGTTCGGGATCGCGGAGGCGGTGGTCTGGCACGCCTGGGGCAACCGCTGGGACTGGGATTTGGGTAATGCTGACCTGATGAAGCAGTTGGCCGGCAAGGACCGCCTGCATCCGGCCTGGGTAGTGATGCACCACTACACTACGCAGATGCCACCAGGCCCGGAACTCGTTGAGCGGATGCTGGAGGCGGGTGTGGTGATGGCGCGGCTGTTCTTTGGTATCTGGGGCGCGAGTGACGAGTATATGCCCTGGGCCTACGAGGAGCTATTGGGGGCGCTGGAGCAGGCGCGGATGCCGGTGGCCCGGTCTGGAATGACCTGGCCCACATCTGCGCCACCTACCCCAATCTTCCGGTAATCCTGACCCACCTCAAACTTACCCAGTGGGAGCGCAACTGGTACCCGCTGCTCAGCAAGTACCCCAACTTCTACATCGAGACGGCTGGCTACCAGGGCTGGCGCGGCCTGGAGGGCCTCTGCGACCTCTTTGGCCCGCAGCAGATGGTCTTCGGCACGCGCTGTCCCGTCTATCAGCTTGGCCAGGCAATGTCTATGGTGGCACGGACGCTGCGGCCCGCCGAGGAACGCCAGATGATCGCCGCCGGCAACCTGCGCCGGCTGCTTGCGGAGGTGAGCAAGTAATGGAAGCTGATCGCTTCATTCAAATGTGTGGCACTGACGACCCAATTGACTGGCCGACGCCGTGGGCATAGACAAACTCTGTATCAACTACGCTGCCTGCCCGGAGATGGGCATTGGTAACGACATCGTCGCCGAATGTATGCGCCAGTACCCTGACCGCGTGGTAGGCATCTGCTATATCAACTACTACGAGGGCGGGGCCGAGGTCCAGCTTGCGGAACTGAAGCGCTGCTTTGATGAGCTGGGCTTCCAGGGCATTAAGGTGATAAACGTCAATGAGACTTATCCCCAGGCTCGCAAGTACTTCGAGCTGGACGACCCGCTGCAGCCCACCTGGGAGTTCGCTCAGGAGCGTGGGGCCTCGATCCTGTGCCACGGCGTCGTGAACTATGAGATTGCCCAGCGCTACCCAGGGGCTAATTATATCGTGGCCCACGGCTCGGCGGTGCCAGAATTCTGCATCAAGCTGGGGGAACTGCCCAATACTTACTGGGATATGTCGGCCACTAGTATGGTAGCCGGCAGCCTTGAACTCCTGTGTGAAAAGGTTGGTCCCGAGCGGATCCTGTACGGCTCGGATATGCCGGCCTCCGATGCCGGCCAGCGTCTGGGCGTAGTGATGGCCTCCCACATCGCCGAGGATGACAAGGAAATGATCCTCGGCCAGAACATGCAGAAGCTCATAGACAACCTAACATAAGGAGTGACGCAGGTGAGCCAGACCGCCCCATTCTGTGAGCTGTGCGCTACGGACGAGGCCGTTGCCGACTGCCTTGTCATTGATGGCCATTGCCATGTGGACTTCTGGATCGGGGCGTATTGCCAGGACCGTCACATCGAGGGTATCATCGAAGTCT
Source organism: Candidatus Zipacnadia bacterium (assembly GCA_029821455.1). Lineage (GTDB taxonomy): Bacteria > Armatimonadota > Zipacnadia > Zipacnadales > Zipacnadaceae > JALGVG01. The sequence continues at coordinate 1,722 of JALGTI010000494.1, forward strand.
GTGACGAGCTGGGCGTAGACAAGCTCTGCATCAACTATGGCGCTTGCCCGGAGATGCGAGTTGCTAACGATGTGGTCGCCAGGGGCATACGCAAGTACCCCAACCGGGTGGTGGGCATCTGCTATATCAACTATTATGAGGGCGGGGCCGAGGTCCAGCAGGCCGAACTCAAGCGGTGCTTCGATGAGTTGGGCTTTATGGGCATCAAGGTCGGCAACTTCCACGATATCTACCCACAAACGCGCGGGTACTTCGAATTGGAGGACCCCTTGCAGCCGACGTGGGAATTCGCCCAGGAGCGCGGGGCGTCCATACTATGCCACGGTGTCGTGACTTATGATATCGCCCGGCGCTACCCAGGGGCCAACTTCATCGTCGCGCATGGTGGTGGGGCGCCGGAGGGCTACTTGAGGGTGGCCGAACTGCCCAACACCTACTGCGATACAGCTTCGACCGGCGTGCAAACAGGGGCGCTTGAGCTGTTGTGCGAGAAGGTCGGTGCTGAGCGCATCGTGTATGGCTCGGACCTGCCTGCCTTTGACCTCGGCCATCGCCTGGGCGTGGTGATGGCCGCACAGATATCCGAGTCCGATAGGGAGCTTATCCTTGGTCAGAATATGCAACGCTTACTCAACAACGTGAAGTGAGGAGATACCAATGAAATACCGCCGTCTTGGCCCGACCGATATGGACATTTCGGCCATTTCGATGGGCTGCATGCGTTTCTACAACAATGAGGAGGAGAGCATCCAGATAATCCACAAAGCCCTCGACCTGGGCATCAACTTCATCCAGATAATCCACAAAGCCCTCGACCTGGGCATCAACTTTTTCGAGACCTGCTCGGGCTACGGAAACCGGGAGAGGGGCATCTGGAGCGAGGCGGTGCTGGGCGAGGCCCTCGCCAGCCGGCCGGAGAAGCCATACCTGATGAGCAAGGCCCATCCCAACGGCGCTCCGACTGCTGATGATGCCATCAGGGTCATCGAACAGTCGCTGGAGCGCTTGCAGGTGGATCAGATTGACATCTACGGCGGCTGGTCCATCGAGCGCGAGGCCTGGGATGCGCTGTTCGCCCCCGGTGGCACCTATGAGGGCTTCGAGCGCGCTCGCGATATGGGGCTGATTCGCTACATCGCGGTGACCGGCCATGACCGGCCTGAGGATTACCCCGAGCGCCTCAAGGGTGATAAGTTCGTCAGCGTGACTGTGCCATACCACGCCGCCAAGCGCCAC
>JALGTI010000495.1 GCA_029821455.1 Candidatus Zipacnadia bacterium
GGCGGAGATATGCATACTGCTTGAGAATGACTTTCCCGCCCGCAAGGGAAATGACGTGTACTATCCGGGCTGTGAGTATCCGCGCGTCTATTGTAGCGGCAACATCGGTCCTCACCGGCCGAGGGACGACGGCGATGACTGGTCACTTGTGCAGATCAGCGGGGAGTACGGCAGTAACCCCGTGTATCGCAGTGACAAGCCGTTCCTGGTGCCACCTGTCACGACGCAACCGGCAGAGGAGCTCGTCGAGCTGGTACTCAATGAGGCCGGTGCACACCCGCGTGATGACGTTGACCTGCGCCTGCCGGAGCAATGTTGACCGACAGGCACCGGCTGCAGACGAGACGCCTGCAGCCGGTCTGTGTGATGATCAGAACTTCCCATCCCGCGTCTCGTAGTGGGTTGGCTTATTGAGGGTCGGCGCACCTATTTCCACCCAGTGGGCGATCCATTGAAGCATCTGATCCAGCGGCACCCTTGGATAGCCAAATACGCCAGCCGCTTCGGCGGCATTATTCAAAAACGCGCTACTCGATTCACAGCCCTCAATGAGCGGCTCTACTCCCAACAGTTCACCAAAGCGTTTCGCCACCCAGCGCACCGACACAATCTCCGGCCCGGTCACATTCAGGATGCGTGGGGGTGCCTCGGCCAGGGCGAGTGAGCGTAGCGCCCAGGCGTTCACATCGCCCTGCCAGATGCAGTTGTAGTGACCCATAGTCACATCTACAGGCTGTTTGTTATAGACCTTCTCCGCCACGTCCAGCAACACGCCATAGCGTAGGTCAATCGCGTAATTAAGCCTGAACTGCAGTACGCGCGTCCCGTATTTATCGCTCGCGTACTCGAACATCCGTTCGCGGCCAACCACGGACTGCGCATAGTCGCCTTGAGGATTTACCTCATCAGACTCAGTCGAGCCGCCCGAGAGTACCGGCGCCAGGCCATAGATATTGCCTGATGAAAAAACAACTATACGCGAATCGTGGAACCGCTCGGCAACGATCCCGGGCATATAGACATTCATAGCCCAGGTGCGGTGCGCAGCTGTGTCTGTGCCGAATTTCATTCCCGCCATGAAGATCACATTCTCGATGCCAGCGAGGTTGGCGACGGCCTCCCAATCGAGGAGGTCGCATTGGACCATTTCGACGCCCGCGTCATCAAGGCGCGCACGGGTTTCATCGGGGAAAACATAGTCAACTCCGATCACCCGCTTGTCAAGACCACCATCCGATATGGCGCGGACCGCCATCTGGGCCAGGCTGGGGCCGATTTTTCCCCCCACCCCAAGTATCAGAATATCACCAGTCAATTTGCTCAGGTCCTCGCTGACTTCCGGCGTCGGGGTCGAAAGCACTGCCTCAAGCTGATCCTCGGTGTCGATAGGTAAGGCTGTCATTTGAAGTTACCTCGTGTTCTGAGTATACGAACGTGTACCGTGTGCAACGCACCTGTGCGTTTGGGGATGCTGGAAGATAGGCAAAGCAAGTTCACATAAGATACCTTATGCGAATATGTGCAGCAACCTCCTCCAACTCGCCACCATTCCCGCCGAGGCCCCTGCCCACACTCCCTACTCAGCCTCCGGATGAAACAACCGCACATATTCCGCGCGCAAGGCTGCCTGCTTCATCGCGAATTCCTCCCAGCCATCCGTGGGGCTAGCCAGGTTCAGCTCGTCCAGCCTTGGACGGCCCTCCGGCGGGGCGATGCCTGGCCGCACCGAATAGGTTCCCAGCAAGTCACGGAGCGCGGCCTGACCCTCCGCAGACAACGTAAAGTCAACAAAGAGCTTTGCCGCATTGGGATGGGGCGCACGCTTCAGAATTGCGACGGGCGCAAGAACTATGGGCACCCCATCCTTGGGCCATATCACCTCGACCGGCTTACCCTTCTGCATCGCCGCATAAACCGGATACCCCATTATCCCGCCAATCACGTCTATCTGACCGGCCAGCAAAGCCTGCAGGTTCTCTTCTGCAGTCTTGACCACTCGGGGTCGTTGCGCCGCCAGGCGCTCCCAGAAAGCTGTCCCATAGCGCTCCCGCAGATAGTA
>JALGTI010000088.1 GCA_029821455.1 Candidatus Zipacnadia bacterium
GGTGATTGCCTCAAGCATCGGTTGTACAACGGCAACAACCCACGAGAGCTAAGCTGGCTGTGCGAGGGCTGGCAGCAGTTCTACGGCCACGCGCTGCCGCGCCTTGCGGAGCTCGCCGCTTCCATCCAGCAGGAACGGCAACTCGACGAGTCTGCCAGTTGGCTGGCGAGGGTCCAGGTGCCTACTGCTACCAAGGTAGGCAGAAACGATCCCTGCCCCTGTGGCAGTGGCAAGAAGTTCAAGCACTGCTGCGGGGCGTAGCCGACCCCAATCCACGAGCCCCCTTGCCATCGGTTTCATTTCGCGGTGCTTTCCTGGCAACAACTGCCGTTGTCATCTTCTTTGCTTTTTTAGGGTTTAGGATATTGACAATGTCGGGTAAATGTGTAAGCCTTACAAATCAAATACTCAGAACGACCTTAATAAATAAGGGGGCTCTTGTAATGAGAAAGATGTGGTTCTACTTTGTCTTGGGTTTAGGGCTTGCCGTTATATGTGGAGGAGCCCGGGAGATATATTCCCAGCAGACAGCCAGCGACGAATATCTACTGACCGTCCGATCATATAACTTGGCCAAGCAGGTAAAAGATTACCTTGTTGAGAGGGAATTTGCGCCCATATACGTTGAGTACTTGCCCGACGAATATCGACACAAACTGCAAACGATGCTCGACATTCAAGGGCGGCTTGTGGAAAGGGAGAATCCGATCTCCGTGGTGCCTGGGGCTATTGTCTCCCTTGAAAGGAATGAGATCGGCGGATTCAACATAAGTCTTGCTATGCCTTCTGCGAATGGAAACTTCGAGTGGTTAAACATCCGATAGAAGGTTTATAGCCTGAAGAATTCAAGGTAATGAGCGAGGAGATAAGAATGAAGAGAAACACCTTAACAAAAATGTTGCTAACTCTATTGGGCTTCGGCGTCGGTGTATGTATCGTCTGGGCAGCTACTACTCCAACGGGAACCGTAAACTCCGTAAGCCCGTGTAATACTACAGTAAGCGGCAATGTAACGGTCTCACACAGCGGCAAAGTGGAGGTGACAGGCTCGGGAGAACCTGCGGAGTGGCAATTCCTCCTTGAAACATGGTCCATGTATGGCTGTAACACTGACTGCTCCATTTCCGATGACTACACTGTCTTAGAGTCGGGGGAGTGGAAGGAGTATACTCTGTATGTAGTCTATAGCAGCACGACAAAACCTAATGGCACCCATACTTCCTGGGGCAGAAATTCTTCCCGCCCATATGGGTCACCTGGCGGCTATGATAAGCGAGATGAAAAGCACTGTAATTATACCGTGGACAACTAAACAGAGGTGAGCGCGTGTTAAACAGACCGGGGTGCCGGGTGATTCTTTTTCTGGTTTTGCTGTCGGTGCCGGCTTCGACGGAAGGCGGTACTATCATATACCCTTCTGGTGCCTCCGGTGGACTTATCGTTTGGAGTGAGGCTTACTACCGGAAAGCCTCAGATATTGACCCCGGAACAATCCATTTCTTTTTAGAGAATAGAAGTAATGCCTCGGTAGAAGTTATTGACGTGTTATTAGATGGCGAGAGCCTGCGGAATGCTCAAGGCGAGGCTATCTATTGGTACCACATCACCCCGAATCCTGTACCACCGACCACAGCCGCTGACATAATGGTAAAACTCGTTTCCCCTTTGTCGAACCCAGTTAAAGTGGAAGTACTGACCGACAAAAGTCCTCTCCCAGTAGCAAGAACTGTGGAACCGGAGCCACTAAAGCTGCACGCGAGCTATGTTGCCTTTTCGGATGACTACCGGAAGGCCTACGTCTATGTGAGAAATGACACCGATGTCACGCTTCGCATTACGCGAGCTAGAGCCTTTCCCATGACGATATCGGAGACAAGTTACATAGGGGGACCCATTCTGTCCCCCGGTGAGAAAGCATGTCTGTGCTTACATTTTTCTGAGCAGGTACAGCGAGGTCAGTACATTCTTTGCCAAGTCAGCACGGAGCAGGGCATTCAGGCAACTCATCTCGTAAGGGCCTACACGTATTTCCCCATACAGGCATTTGGCCCAGACCATAGAAGTGTGCTCGCCTTCGATGCAGTAAACTTCGACATGGATTATCCACCAACTGAAGAAGGTTTTGAAACAGGGCAAAAAGAACCTTGGTTCCGTGCCTATCATCTCGTTGATGACCCAGCATGCAAAGACGCTGCCCCTGGGAAAAAGCTTGGCTCTACTGCTTTAGAGGTTATAAGGCGACAACGAATATGTTGGCAAAGAGACCCACTTCGTGCGACTCTCATTTATATCTGCCAATTTGAGAGACCACTCAACTATTTCGTCTATGGCGAGCTGACTGACCTCATAGCTATTGATCCTTATCCCATAGTACTTGATCACGAGAGCCCCTTTCGAAATGCTCACTGGGTCTCGCTTGCCAAGAGAGCTTGCGAGCCTCGCCCGCTGTATACTATCCCTGAAGCCTTTCACATTCTTGGCAATGAGTACACCCGCTACCCGACACCGGAAGAATTAAGGCTGACCGTTTACCTCCAAATTGCCTCTGGCTCGAAGGGGATATGGTATTACACTAAGAATGCTGGGGCTGGTGGCTATGAGGCTAACCGACCTCTTGAGGAAGAAATTGGCAGAATCAACGCGGAACTTAGAAAACTTAGGCCCTACCTAAAGATTAGTGACCCAATGAGTCTAGGAGAGGCTGACTCGGCCAATGTAGCGGTACATACCCTTCTTGCCGGAGATAAGGGTATGGTAGTAATAGTGATTAACAAGCAGTGTGTCAGCCACCCTTATGAAAAACAGCAGCCTTTCATCTTTCAGCCTCAGAAGAACATAAATCTTCGGCTTAGGCTACCCGCCTCGTTAGATGTAACAAGCATAATCGAAGTAGACGGCGATGAAGAGCGTCCCGTCGCCTTTACTAAACAACATGATATTGTAGTCCTTTCTCTGCCGCACCTTTCAATTACTAAGCAGCTGCTCCTCGTGCCGTAGCTTAGCTCTAACATTCAAGCAAGCCAGGTGGAAGGGCGTGCCCAATTCCGTCTGGGCCACCACCTGAGCATCCTTGGTCAATACAGCACAGGAGCAGTCCATCCGATCCGTAATATTGGGTGAATACCCGGTTCTAATCAGTACGGCGGCAACAACCCACGAAGGCTAAGCTGGCTGTGCGACGGCTGGAAGCAGTTCTACGGCCATGCGCTGCCGCGCCTTGCGGAGCTCGCCGCCTCCATCCAGCAGGAACGGCAACTCGAGGAGTCTGCCAGTCGGCTGACGAGGGCCGAAGTGCCTACTGCTATGAAGGTAGGCAGGAACGATCCGTGTCCTTGCGGCAGTGGCAAGAAGTTCAAGCACTGCTGCGGACGCTGAATATCCCCCTAGTCCACTTCAACGGTCAGACACACTAGTTCATCCTCATATCGCGCCTTGATGAACTGATAGCGTCCCAATGGCACTGTGGCCAGATAGAACTCCACGCCGTCTCCGGCATCCGGCAGTGAAATGGCACGAAGTTTATCGTGCCCTGACACTGGCCCCACACAGGCCGGGCCGATCTCGCCCACATCAGCAAAAAAACGCATCTCGGGCGCATCCGACCCCAGAATCAATGTGTCCTGCGGAAAGGTACAGGCCGGCTGCTGCGCTCGCAAAGATGACGCCACCACAAGTACCAATAGCACGACTGCGGTGCAAAGGGATGTTAGTGTGCGCATCGTGTTCCCCTCACTTTCTCCGGTGTGATACCACCGACGAAACGAACACGCTCCCCGCCACTAACAGAGAAGCTATTACCAGCAGACAGCCCATCCATAAGCGGCGCCTTGGCCAATGCAGCTACGCCGCTGGCGCGATTAGTACCTTGTCCAGCCGCGAACCTGTCTCGCGGTTGTGGATGCGCACTGTGTGTTCGCTGGCCTGCAGGGCGTAAACGGGGCCCTTGACCCAGTGCCAATCTGTGCCTGCGTCGTTTCCGATTATTGTTTCGAGGCCGCCATCTGCACTGATCCAGAATGAATTGCCGGCGCTATCTAACCAGAAGGCTCTGATCCAGACCCGGACTGTAGCAGCAGCCGGCAGTCTGAACTTGAAGTCAGCATACCCGCCGGTCTCGTGGTCATCGGGGACAGGTTGGGGAGCAAAATCGGGAGGCCGGCGGTGGAAGATATACTTGCCACCCGATGCAGCGGGATCTGTGCCGATCTCAAACGGCGGGGCAATCATATCGGCGGCCTCGGCCTCGACCATTGTTGCCCTCTCCGCCTCAAAGACCTCAACCGCAATTGTCGCGCTCTGCTCGTGGCCGTCAAAGTGGGCTGCTAGCTTCAACTCAGCAGCCGTGCGCTCGCACTCTTTGCTCGCCTGCAGCCACACAATGACCGTCTCGCTCTCACGGGGGCCCAGTTCCAGCTTCTCCGGCTTCACCCTGGCCTCAGCACCCTCAGGGAGCAAGCCGTCAATGGCTAGTTCTACCAGCAGCTTCTCAAAGGTCAGGTTCGCTACGGTAAGAGTGTTTTCGACTCTATCGCCACTCAGCAGCTTGTACTGCTCAGGCACACCACTGAGGCGCACCAGGTCACGGTCCTGGTACTGCTCACTGTCGAGGCCCTTGCCGGTCTCATAGATGCGAACGCCGTTCGCAATGCGCTTGGTCCTATCGCCATAGGTCAGCAGAAACGCGATGCTCGCATACCCGGGCGCGGCCCCGGCGGCCCGCACAGTGAACTCGAGGTTTCCCATAGCCCCGGCGGTCAGGTCAAACTCACGGCGCTGGGGGGTGATGTCAAAGCCGGGGGCCTGGTCAACCGCAAGGCAGCCAGCGAGCGGCTGCCCGCTCCAGTTCGTCACGTTCAGTGTGAAGTCTGCCTCGCCTTCACTAGCCATTTCGATAAACGGCGGGTTGCGGTGCAGCCTTAGCTTCACCCCCCGACTTGCCATCTCCTCAGTTGGCCCCAACGGCGTGTTGTACCAATCGCGCGTTGGGTCAATGTGGCCGCAGTAAGCGCAGTCGCTGAAGCCGCCTGAGTCGTTGTACCGCGCTATGGTCTCCGGCTTCATCTCATCAGCCACAACCTTGGCGTAGTGGATGTACTCCAGCACCCGCTGCACATCCATCGCTCCAAAGCCGGGCCAGAAGCAACGCCCGTGGCGAGAGCGTATGGCCAAGAACGCTCCGGCCGGGAATTCCCCACGGCTGAATGCAGCCAGGTTGGCGAGGGGCTTGGTGGCCGCTGACTTACGATTCTCCAACTGGGCAATCACCCGTTCCACAGTGATTGACTGCTGTGCAAACTCCTTCCTGGGTACCATCCCCCAAATCGAGGGCACGAGCGGGCCATTGGCTCTCGCTGCCACAATCCTATCCAGCCGCGAGGTGAAGTCGCCGGCGCGGTGATAACGGGCTTTCTCAAATTCTGGGTCGCTAAGCCGGCACATCCTGTAATCCACACCCGAGACCGGCTCTCCCGTTTCCGGGTCGTAGTACAGATAGCCCTTATGTTCGGCCGGCAGGCTGCGCCCCCAGTCGGCGCATCTGCCCAGCGGGTCGAGGTACTTGTCATCGCCCGTTAGGTCGTACATCAGCGCCAGTGCCTCGGCGGCATAGTTGATGGCCGTCGCACACACGGCCGGTGGCTCGAACTGGCGCGCCCAGGCCGGCTTGCCATCAGGGCTATACTGTTCAGCCCAACCGCACGCAGCGCCATCAATGAAGGAGTTTAGCAGCCACTGCCCGGCGTCGTATAACGCATCCAGATACTTCTCCTCGCCGGTCAGATGCCAGCCCATCAGCATCGCCTTCATTCCCCACAGCGTTGTGCCATCATTCAAGGTGCTGTAGCCAGCATATCCGCCCCCCGGCTGCATCGTGATGGAGTTGAACGACAGTGGCCACGAACCATCCGGGTTGCGGGCGGCCAGCACAAATTCCGCAGACTTACGCGCAGCCTCATAGTATTCTTGCCGGCCCGTGACCCGCCACAGCCAGAACAGAATGCGCAGCGGGTCGGTCTGCGTGCCCTCCTCAATGGAGCCACCACCCGGTGTGACCAGATGGAACCCATCTGGCATCACAATATAGCCCTGACACCACGCACCGTTCTCATCCTGCGCTTTCACCAGCATCTGTCCACAGTTCTCGGCCACACGCAGATAGCGGTCATCGCCCAGCACCTCGTACGCCCGGATGTAGGCGGGAATGATCCAGCGCATGGTATACTCATCCTCCGCCGCGGCTGCATAGCTGCCGGGACTCTCATCGGGCATCAGATTGGGCCAGGTGTAGATGCCTTCCCAACCGCCACCCATCTGCAGCTTGGCTGTGAAATCTAGGAAGTGCCGACACAGGTCCTCCCCCTGCATCATCAGCTCTTCATCAATCTGGGCGGCGGGCAGTTCCGGCGGCTGATAGCCGACCAGCCGGCTGGCCACGCTCACATCGGTGATCCTCAACTCGTCGAAAACGGCCCTTGACGTGGGACAGTAAACATCCGGGAAATAGGACCCACCCACGAAGATCTTATAGCACGGAATCGGGGGGCCAGGACCGGGTGGCGGGTCCAGGCTAGTCGTAACCCCCTGGCCGTCAACTAGCAGCCAGATGCGTCCATCGCCCTCCATGCTCCACGAGCAAAGCATGTGGTGCCAGCCCTCCCCGGCCAGGACATCCAGAGGCATAGTCAGCACAGAGACTGCCCCGTCGGAGATGTGGGCCCCATTGAGGTGACCATACCAGCCGATCCGTTGCGTATTGGCCGCAAGCTGCAGCGAGTGACTGGCGGCGTGTGTGCGCAGCACCAGGTGAAGACCCGGCCTATCGCCATAGCCAACGTACCACTCCGGGATGATCGTCAGCAGGTATCTATCTTCGTCGTCAGCCCAGGGGTTCTCGCCCTCGGGCGCTCGAATCCAGAACTCGCAGGTTCCTGCCTCCATACTGCAGTTAGCTGCACCGCGATACAGTACCGGCGCGCCCTCGCCCAGGAGCTCCACGCCCGAGCCAAACCGCCCCTCGGTCTCAAAGTTCATTTCCCCTCCACCGGCCCGCCCGTCCCAGCGGGAGTAATCTGCGTCGCAGTTCTCCATGCCATCCATGTGAGCCAGCAATGTAGTATGCCGATCGTGGACGAATGGCCCCTGGGGCACCTCGGCCAGCGAGCACTTCTCCAGCGCAGCAAAGCCAGCTTCTGCCAATTCCGCCTCCGTGAGACATACGCCCCTGCCTGCCTCCCAGTCGGCCACGACCTCCTGTTCGCTGAGGGCGCGATTGTAGATCTTTACTGATGCGATTTCACCCGCCAGATTGCCGTTCGGGCCAAATCCAATCTTCAGCTTGTCCTCAATATCTTCGTAGCTGATGAGGTCGCTCAGTTCCCGTCTGCGGGCCACCTGGCCGTCCAGGAAGATAACTACTTCCTGTCCATCGTAGGTGGCCGCCATCTGGTGCCACTGTCCACGCAGAATCTTTCCGCCGGTCATGTTCACGATCGTGTCTGCTTTCAACATGAACCGCACGTGTGTCATGAACATCAGGAAACGATACCCGGCATTGTCTTCTCCCCAACCCCGGCCCTGGTCCACAATGAATCCGTAGTTAGCGGTTTCAATCGGCCTCACCCAGGCGACGATGGTCAGAGCATCGGTGGGTCTCAGCGCATCACTGGGCTCGTCGCACCACACGCTCCCGCCTTCGGGGGGTATGTACAGCGCCTTCCCGACCTTGCTAGTCACCCACTCGCAGCCCTCTACCAACAAGTCATTGCCGTTGCCGCTGAGGTCGCTGATGATCTCGGCCTCCGTCGTGAAGTCCCACTCCCCGACAGGCCCTTGCGACCACGCTGCGGCTGCCCCGAGCCACAGAATCGCGAGTGCATTCAGCGTTACTTTCATCATGGACATCATCTCCCAATCGCTGTAGTGGGCCTTTGCGGCCTCGGCCTGGACGTGGCCCGGTCCCGTCGTTGCAGCAGTTCGTAGAAGGCCTGCCCTCCCGCCTCACTCGCAACAGACCGGTACTCACGCCTCAGTATTTCGACCAAAGCGCGCGCGTAGGGTTGCTTGTAAAACTCTTCAGGCGCAGTGTAGACCCCAAAGATTCTCGCAGGACACTCGCGTGCAATTTGCCCGGCCTGTTCGCGAAACTGCTCCGGCCCGATAAGGGCATCCACATTGAACGGGTAGCGCAAGGCAGGCTGTGTTCCGGAAAACAGGAATAACTGAGACCCTCTGCCCAGGAGATATACCTTTCCACTATTGATTGCCGCCTCTGCCTGCAGGAGGGGGATCGTGCGTTCCAACCCCTCCGCGTCATCCCGGCTCATCCACAGGCTGCCGCCAGGACTTGAGAAGAAAGTCTCGCTTTTCCAGGAGGCGCACCAAAGGGCCCGCGCCGCGCCAGCGACAACAAAAAGCCCCAGAGCGGCTGCTCCCACCCGGGTCCACCAGTGGGGGCAGGATCCCGTCCTTCGTTCGGGCAGCAGAACAAGGCAGGTCAGCAGCAGTGGGATGGTGACGTGGACTAGTATTCGCGCTACGGCCGGATGCCATATTACCGGTCCCAATCCGGCCAGCGCACAGGCCAGCAGCACTTCACACGCTGCCCGTTTATAACCGACAGGCTGCTGGAGTACGACCCAGGCCAGCCCCAGCCACACAATGAAAGCCCCCGGGAGCAACCATGTCAACCCGTTGAGGTATGACGGCCACGCAAGGGGACTGAGTGGCGGTACACTGGCAAGCAGAACGTGCGGCCAGTTCTGCAAGTATGAGGTTGCGTAGAGGTGCGGAAGTTTCCAGGTGAATAGCCAGAAGTCCGCCCGCGCAGGGGCCGGCACAAGCAGCAGATACAACAGGGGCAGGGATACAAAAAAGGCGCCTGCCGCTAAGGTGAAGAAGCGGGCGTACGGCCCAGCGCCTGCCAGGCGCCAGCGTGGGAGGCACGCCCTGGCCAGGTGTGCTGCCCAGCAGATAAGTAGCGCAATGGCGATGATGCCGCCGGCCGGTTGATAGGTGAAGTAGGCTGCCGCGCCGGCAATTCCTGCTGCTACTGCCGCAGCCCAGTGCCCGTTATGTGGCCAGGCCAGTAGCGCCACTGCCACCAGCGAAAGCAATTCGGCGAAACGGTAGTAAGTGTCACCCCACAGGCCGATCGCCAATTGGCTGGCCCCCCAAATGAGGACAAAGCCGCCCGCCAAGGCCGCCCGCTTACCGGAGTCCGTCAGACGCCTGATCAGTGCAAACGCCACTATCATAGCCAATAGGGTGGCAACGGCCCCAAGCCACCGGTTGGCGTTGACAGTGGCGGGGACTAATTTGAACCAGAAAGCCTGGAGGTATATGCTCAGGGGGGTTATCGAGGCTGCGATGTCGCGGTACAGCATCTGCCCGCCGTGGCTAAGCATAGAAGCGACTATCGCCCAAGGTACGCCCCGTAGTTGATAGAAGCGATGCAGGAACGCGATGGTGGCTGCCAGCCAGGCAGCACCGACAACTGCAAGCCACAAGAAGTCCTGGCGCTGCCAGGTACGGCTTCTTGTTGCGGTGGTGCTCATTCCCATCTAATCGACCAATACCCCTAAGAACCCACAAAAGCATGGTGTTAGGTGGCAGGACAGCAAGATATTTTCGGCGAATTATGCAACATAAGTTGACCATTGTATGGGTCTTTTCCTGCCCCGGCGACGCGGCACCTGCGGGAACTAGAGCGAGGAGAGGGGTAGCCCATCGCTCGGAGGCTAGGTTAGGAAATGTACATAACCAGCTACCCACCGGAGTTGAAGCGTCAACTTATCCCGCTACTGCGTGACAGTATGCACAGCTTGGCCCCTAGCGACCGAGACGAAATGGGGATACCATCGTACCTGCACCGGTGCCACGCTATGCGGTGGGTATACTGGCAACGGCTAAATCTGGCGCTGCGGATGGCAGGCTCGTGCACTGGGACTGTGGTAGACTTCGGCTGTGGCTCTGGAGTGCTGTTGCCCGTTCTTGCCAGGCAAGCAAAGCAAGTGTTAGGCATAGATGAACGTCTACAGCTT
>JALGTI010000089.1 GCA_029821455.1 Candidatus Zipacnadia bacterium
GTCGGCGACTCTGCGGCGGCCTTCTGTACGGGCAGGAATGGGTCTGGTCGGTGGCCTGGCGCTGGTGTGGATGGGAGTGGATATGCTCCACAGCGCCGGCAGCGTGGCCCTGGACCTGAGCAGTACTCAAGCTGTCCAACCCTGGTGGCTACTGATGTTCTGGGGCGCGGCGGTGTGTATGGCTAACCCTTACTTCACTGGTTGGTGGGCTACCATCGGGGCCGGGCAGATGGCGCATCTCCAACTCCGCAGTAAGCGCCAGTACCTCAGCTTCTACTTTGGTCACGAGTTGTCTGACCTGGTGTGGTATGCGCTGGTGGGGATTGTAGTGGCGACAGGCAAAGAGCTATTTGGGGCGCAAGTGTACCAGGCGCTGGTGGCAATCTGCGGATCGGCGCTGGTGGCCCTTGCTGCGTGGTTTTTGTATTCGGGGCTGCAGTTGATGTGGTTCAGAGGCTCGCGGAATTCGTGACAGGACGTCCACGACGGGGAGTTGGGATAGACACGCATTCAAGCGGCAGGCACGACAGACTAAACTGCCCCCCATAACTGCCGACATATCCGGTGATGACCCCTGGAGATAGTGTGGTGACGCTGCGGGTCTTGCTGGCGCTCTGTGCCGCGGGCTGGCTTGGTCAAGTGCATTGACGAGCGGCTGTATGAAGGCAAGCAGGGAGGCCGTAATCGTGTAGTATCCGCCAGAGACGTGCCACAGCCTCAAGCCGCCAGCAGTGAGACTGCCGCCTAGATAGTCATCTGGGCGGCTTATGAGGTCGTGTTGGTCGCGGTCTCTCCCTCGGTTACCACCAAGCCCTCGAAGTCGAACTTCAGATCCAGTAGCGTCAGGCGCCTGCGCAGTAGCTCGGCGACGAGGGTCTTACGATCCTCGGGTGATCTGGTCAGGAACAGCAGACAGCCGCCACCCCCTGCGCCGCAGGGCTTGCCACCCAGTATGTGTGGCTCGGCAAGCTCGAATAGCTCCTCGATCATCTTATTGGTGGTCGAGGGATGCAACGCTATCATACAGTCACGCTGGCTGGTCAGGATTGGCCCGAGGGCCTCGATGTCGCCGGCTTCCAGGACCGCCTTCGCCTCATAAGCACTGTCGCGCAACGTGAACAGCGCGCTCACCGCCTCCTGCCGGCCGGCCCGGAAGTTCCCCCACACATGCTGGTGAATGTTGGACGACAGCCGTGGCTTGCCGGTGTAACACAAGACCAGACGTGCTTCAAGCGCCTGGACAGTCTCATTGGGCAGGTCCAGTCGGTGGCAGCGTACGTCGTCGGCGTCGAACTCGAAAAGGTTGATGCCACCCATCGCCGAGGCATACTGGTCCTGCTTGCCGCCGATGATGCCGAGCACCTTCTCGATGTCATAGGCCAGGGCGGCGATCTGCATGCGATCCTCGTCCGCTGCCACGGGAAGACGGCGCACCAGCGAAAGCCATACCACATTGAGGGTTGCCGAGGTTCCCAGGCCGCTGCCGGCCGGAATGGTGGACTCATATTGAACCCGGAGGCCCACGTCCCCGACAGCCCGGTACTTACCGCTGGGGCCGGAGACCAACGTGCCAGCGATGCCTACTTCCTCCTCGTGGGCGTCCAGACTGCCGTGGACGTGGAAGGCAATGGCGGCGTTGAGAGTTGCCCCGCCGAAGGCGTCGGCGAAGTATGATACATCGGTCCACGCCCCGGCAAAGTCAATCCTGACCGGCGCTCGGCTCTTAATAACCATCGCATATCATCCTCACTGTGTCGGTTATGCGACTATTCGCGCTTGGTTCAGGTGTCTCCTTGTGCCTGCGATGATCAAGGGGGCAAGAACTGGGGTAGTGTTCCATCATGCTCATTTTTTCTCTGCGTAGGGCAAGCTTGCAGCTTATCCGTCGAAACCTAGCGTGGCGCAGGCTTCCAGCCTGCGGAGCTTGGGGCAAGCTGGAAGCTTACCCTACTGAATGATTCGGTTTTTGAACATAATCTTAGGATAACCCCGGCGCCTAGGACCCAGCTTTGATTCGGCTAGACGTAGCCCAGGGACTTGAGGTGTTCCTCGACTTGGGCGGCTTCTTCGGCCGTGTAGTCGGCAGCTTCACCTGAGGGGGGTAAGTCTTTGTCCACGTCGGTCGGTGGATGCGCCTGTAGATGTTCGGCAGTGAAGAGGTCGGTGAGCACCTGGCCATCCATATAAGTGGGCCGCGGCAGCCCGCAGGCATATAGAACCGTCGGGGCGATAGCGAGGATATTGGCGTTCTCGATGGCCGCAGAGGATTTCAGCCCCGGGCCGGCTGCCACCAGGATACCCTCGAGGCGGTGGAGACCCTGGCGTTGTGGTGGAGGGAAAATGCCTCGCTTATCGGCCGCATCGCGCGGGCCGGCGGCACGGATGTCAGTCAGTATCTCGTACTGAAAGTCGTTGGTGTTCACCACCAGGTCGGGGGCGCTGGGAAAATACGGGCCGGCATATAGATCCTCAGCCCGCAGCACCTGCTCCACAACGTTCTCGTCAGTCTCCGGGTGGACCACATCAAGCAGCTCCTGAGCCAGTCGCCTGCAAACAGCCTCATATTCGTCGCCCGGCGCAATCTTGCCCTGGGCCTGGCGGCCAGTCAGGTTGATGGTGAGGTTGCCATAGTCACTCCAGCAATAGGCGGTGGTCTGTGGCCAGTTGACGCGACGGGCGAATTCGGCATCTATCCAGTGGCCCTTGATGGCCCTTGAGCGGCCACGAAGCTGGTCCTTGAGCCAGCGGGGCATGCTACGGCGCAAGGCACTCAGCAGCCGCGCGTGCCCGGGTGCCCTTGCCCGGGAGAGATAGCCGTGCTCCGTGAGCCAGGCGTCAATGTTGAAGCCGCCCTTGCAAGGCCCTGCTCCGTGGTCAGAGACAACCATTACCAGCGTGTCGGGGCCAGCATGGTCTTCCAGAATGCGTCCTATTTGGGCGTCTATGAGCTGATAGGTATAGGCGATGACGTCCTCGACTGCCTCGTCCCCGGCGCCCTGGCAGCGGGAATGCCAGAAGTTGTGTTGGACGTGGTCGCTGCTGGAGAAGACTGTAGCGAAGATGTCAACGGGGCGATTTTGGAGTAGGTGGCGGGATACTGCCCCGGTTTGCTCAACCTGCCTGCGCAGCCGACCCACATCGTATGGGCGCTGCAGAGGCGGGACGAGCTTATCGAAATAGGGTCCGGTGGCTGTCACCACTTCCTCAAAGAGTCCCTTAGGGAAGGCGATGCGAGAGTCGAAAACCGGGGCGTCCAGTCCTGCCAAGACGTAGCCGTTGACCGGCGCTGGCGGATAGGTCCAGGGCATATTGTGGACCCCCACTCGCAGGCCGGCCTCGCTGGCGATTTGCCAGAGAGTGGGCGCAGCCAGGTCCCCGCCATTGAGAAAGCGCACGTGGTAATTCGCAGGTGAGATTTGCAGGAATGCGTATGTGCCGTACTTGCCGGCGTTGCAGCCCGTCATCATTGCTGACCAGGCCACTGGTGTCAGGGGCGGGATGGTCGAGCGCAGTTGCCCGCGCACTCCGTTACGCATCAGCGCGGCGAGGTTCGGCATCTGGCCGCCCTCGACAAGCGGGTCAATGATTTCGAAGGTGCCGCCGTCAATACCGATGATTATTATGCGTGGTGATGACGACATTTGCTCAACCTGGTCTCCAGGGGTGTGTTTAGCAGTCTCAAATGTATCCCAGCTCCCGAAGCCGATCTGCCACTTGGGCTTCATCCTCTTGGGTCTCGCGGGTCTCGCAGCGCGGCTGGGGAGCGGGGGCTTCGTCAGTATACACCACCCCTAAGTCATCAACCAATGGAAACAGTTCCACTAGAGGTCTACCGTCCATCAAGCGTGGAACCGGAAGACCCAAGAGCGTCAGGGCCGTGGGGGTAATGTCGCACAGGTCGGCCTCCGCGCGCCGTCCCCCGGCAGCAGTCCCGGCTCCGGCTGCGATGAGGATGCCATGCAGCCTGTGAGTGCCGGCGTTGTCATGGCGCCGCTGGCGAATGCGTCTGGCAGCCTCGGCGGTGTGGGGTTGAGTAGCCCTGATTTGGAAGATGTCTACGTTTTGGTAGGCAAAGTCGCGTATCTCCACCACCAGATCGGGCGCCTCGTCGGCTCTGGCGCCTGGGTACAATTCACTCCCGCGATGCAGCGCCTGCAC
Source organism: Candidatus Zipacnadia bacterium (assembly GCA_029821455.1). GTDB lineage: Bacteria > Armatimonadota > Zipacnadia > Zipacnadales > Zipacnadaceae > JALGVG01. The sequence goes on from JALGTI010000089.1 coordinate 4,159, forward strand.
CACCGCCTGCCCGGTCTGTGGGTCCTTGATACCAAGCAGCGCCTCGGTTATAGTCGCCTCAAGCTCAGGCACCTGGTTCTCCGAGACAATCCCCAACGGATCGCGGCCACGGAGGTTGAGGCGAATCTTGGGGTTAGGGGCGTATGCCACGGCTCTGGTGCGTTCCCAGTCAACCTGATGCAGCGCAGATCGTATCCTGTTTGCTGCCCTGGGGGGCAGCAGGCGTCTGATAGTGTGTCGCAGCCATGTCTGGGCCGGCGTCCTAACCGGGCGCACTACCGGCCCGTGTATCAAACCCGCCGCGCCCTGCATACGCAGCAGCCCTAGCTGGGAGAGGAGTACGTTAATATTGACAAACCCGCGGTGCTCCCCGAAGCCGTGGTCGGAGACAAGCAGGACGGTGGTGTTGTCATCGGCATATTCCAACAGACGCTCGATCTGTGCGTCCACCAGTCTGTAGGTCTCCAGCAATACGTCCTCGATTACGCCGCCCTCAGGCTCTCTTGCCCGGCGGTCCCGAAAGGCGATATGGCCCACATGGTCAGTAGCGGGAAATACGCACATATACAGGTCCCACGGCTTATTGGCCGCCAACCAGACCGCCATATCGCCTTCCTGGGTGATCTTGTCGCGCAGGGCGGCCATCGAGAGCCTGCCATCGTGCAACAACGGCAGCTCGAAAGCCTCCGGGCTTACCATACGCTGCAGGTCAGCGAAGGCCTCCGCTGGAGAGGCAATTCGCTGATCGAAAGCGGGAGCACCGTACCCGGAATACATCACACCATTGACTGGCTCGGGCGGATATGTCCAAGGGATGTTGTATGCGACAATCTCTGCCCCGGCTGCGGAGGCCAACTGGAACATACTGGCCACGCGCAGGGAGCCGGCATTGGTCAGCTTAGGCTCGTAGCTGCCGGCGGTAAATTCGGCGAAATCATAAACCCCGTGCTTGCCAGGATTGCACCCCGTCAGCATAGTTGACCACGCCGTTGGGGTAACCGGCGGGATGGTGGAGCGCAAGGGGGCCGAAACGCCGGACGCAAGCAGACGCCCCAGAGTTGGGAGCAGCCCAGCCTGGCCCCATGGGTCAATCAGGTCAAAGGTCGCGCCATCCAGGCCGATTATCATGATCTTACGTCCGTTAGGCATACACAGCACCCTCCGCCCTCCAGTCGCGGACCTGTTGGTAATCTGAAAACAGATGCCCGGCAGGAGACGAATGGCATTTCTGCGATGATACGGCAGGCACCTTCATGGGCGGCGAAGGTTTGGCCCGAGCTACGGAGAATAATACGCACTGGCGGTTGCGGCCGGGCGTGGCGCGGGCCATCACCAGTAAACCTTAGGGAGGTTGCTTATGTCCATTGCTCGTGGAAAGCTTAGTGTCATCAGTATTGTGGTTCTGATTGGGCTGTTTGCAGCATTTGCGGGGACCAATGCAACGGCTCAGGATGAGGCGGTTGGCGGGCCCGATATCCGGCAAGCACCGGCGTTCGGGCTGGAGGAGGTCACTGAGCCCGGCCTAGAGGCTGAGGAAGCTACTGAAGCTGAGGTGGAGGCTGAGGAGCTGCCGCAGGTGCTTCCGCTCTTCGGTGCGCGGGTGTTTGAGGCTGACGAGGTTTCGTTCGCGCCGCCGATCAATGTGCCGGTGCCTGACAGCTATGTGCTGGGGCCGGGTGATACGCTGGCCGTGCGGGTGTGGGGGGCTGGCGTGCAGTATCACGACATAGTGGCCGTCGTCACGCAGGAGGGAAATGTAGCGCTGGAGTTGCTTGGCGACTTTTCCGTCGGTGGGCTCAGCGTTGCCGAAGCGCGCGCGGCTATCGGCGCTGCCTACCAAAAGTTCTACCCCAGGGCTGAGTTTTCAGTATCGGTGGCGGAATTGCGGAGCATCGAAGTGTTTGTGATTGGTGATGTGGAGCGGCCCGGCAAGCACCTGCTGCCCAGTATGGCGACGGTCTTTTCGGCGCTATACGCGGCCGGTGGGCCTACGGAGGCAGGGACTCTGCGGCGCATTCGCTTGATACGTGACGGCCAGCCGGTCGGGACGCTGGATGTCTATGAGTATCTTCTGGAGGGAATCGTCGCCGGTGATGAACGCCTCAACAGCGGTGATACAGTCTTTGTGCCGGTAATCGGTGATGTGGTGGCGATTGCCGGTGAGGTGAAGCGACCGGCCCGCTACGAGCTGCTGCCGGGGACGACACTTGCGGAGGCTCTGCAGATAGCTGGTGGCCTGCGGGCGACCGGTTATGTCCAGCGGCTACAGATTACCCGCGTAGAGGGCAATCGTAAGCGAACCGTACTGGATGCGGACCTAGCTAACGAGCCGGACAAGTGGTCGGGATTGCCGCTGACTGACGGTGATGAGATAACGGTGCTGCCGGTGCGTGAGGAGATAGAGAATATTGTGTTCATCGAGGGTGAGGTCGAACGGCCCGGTCAGTATGAATTGATGCCAGAGATGCGGGTGTCCCAGCTTATCGAGCGGGCTGAGGGCATCACCGAGCGAGCCAGCCGCGATACGGGACATATCCTGCGTAAGTCGCCTCTGGGGCTGCGGGAGATGCTGCCGTTCGCCGTTGCCAAGGCTGTGGCCGGTGCCGAGGGGGACAATCCCCGGCTTCAGCCCGGTGACATTGTCCATATCTATGACATCAACGAGGTGGCCCTGCCGGCTAGGGTGACCATAGTAGGGGCGGTAGCCAATGCCGGCGGGTACGATTTTTACCACGGGATGCGTGTCAGCGACCTGGTGGCGAGAGCCGGGGGCGTCCGGCCACGGGCGTATGGCGGCATCGCCCATCTGCTGCGCCAGACAGCCAGTCTGGAGCCGGAGCTGATAAGTGTGGACCTGGCGGCCGCGCTGCGTCGAGAACCGGCTGCAGATTTGGAGCTGCACAGCCAGGATCGGCTGATGGTATACACGCGAGCGCAGATGGCCCCCGAGCTAAAGATCAGAGTATCGGGGGCGGTGCTGCTGCCCGGGGAGTTCGGCCTGGCAAAGAACATGCGGGTCAGCGATGCTCTGACCCTGGCCGGCGGGCTGCTGCCGGAGGCTAGTGGCACAGCAGCACTGATCCACGGCCAGACGACTGGGCTGGCAGAGATGGAGACGATTGACCTGAGCGCGATGACGGATGGGGGCGCGCCAGTACCCAACCCGGTGCTGCAGGATGGCGACGAAATCGGAGTCTTCGGCATTGGCGGCTACAAGCGGAAGGCCGAAGTGGTGCAGATACGGGGGCAGGTGGTCCAGCCCGGGACGTACCCGTTGCGGGTTGACGCCGAGGCGCGGCCGATGCGGGTTAGCGAACTGGTCGCCACGGCTGGCGGAGCCCTCGACTCGGCATACCTGGAGGCGGCGACTGTCTATCACAGTGAGGATACGATGCAGATGGCCGAAGCGCGGGCGCAACTGGTAAAGCAGGGCCTGGAGGACGTAGCCTCGGCTGAGCCGATACCGACCGGAGCAGAGCTGCAGCCGACAGGGGAAGTGGAAGAGGAGAAGCCAACGGAACAAGTGCAGGAGGCAGTAGCTGGACAAGCCCCCCAGGAAGCGGGGCCGGCCGGCGAGGGGGAGAAAGCCGAGGGCCAGAAAAAGGCCGATACGGTATATCAACAGAGCATCAGCCTGGGGCAGGGGCGCAGCAAGCAGGCGACCCAGCGCATCGTGCAGGTGCTGGTCGGGGAGATGGGTGAGGCACTCATTATTGTGCCGCCGCGCGACCTGACGGATGTCGCCGTATCTTCGGCAATTCCCCTCAACCTGGCCAGAGCACTCGCCCACCCCAACTCGCGACACAATCTGGAGCTTCAGCCGGGCGACATCCTGGCCATTCCTGAGCGGCCTAGCACCGTGATAGTGGCTGGTGCCGTGGCCTCACCAGGGCCGCTGCCATATCGGAAGGGTTGGAAGTTGGAGGGCTACCTAAAGGCATCAGGCGGGTGCACGGCTGACGCGGACCTCAAGCACGTGGCGGTGGTAAAGTACAATGGTCGGGCCCAAAACATCAAGCTAGTGAAGACTATAGATCCTGGTGACTACATCATTGTGCCGACGCGCTATTCGGCGCGGACAGTAGGCGGCCGTCCGGCGTGGGAGCGGGCGCTCAACAACCTCGCAGAGATCGCCACCACCCTGTGGCTGTTCCGGCGCAAGTAGCCAGTGCGCTAAGATCGGTAAACAGCTCTGATGATCAAGCTCAGGAGCAGGCTGCTTCGATACCGTTCTGTGCCAGCAGCCGCCCGTATAGATTATCCACCTGCTCTACGAATCTCTGCGAACCGAAAGACTTGGCCTTCTGCTGAGCAGCTCTGGCGAGCCGTTCGGCAAGAGGCGAATCGTTGGCGATCCGCAGGATTGCTTCAGCCATGGCCTCCGGCTGGCTCGCAGGCACCAGTATCCCGGTTACTCCATCCTCGATCGCCTCAGCGACGCCGCCCACATTCGTACCCACACAGGGAAGTCCCACCGCAGAGGCCTCCAGATAGACGATGCCCAGCGACTCCCAGAGCGAGGCTAACGCGAAGAGATCGGCGGCTTTTAGCAGCCTGGGGACATCTCGCCGCATCCCCAGTAGCAGCACGTGTTTACCCCGGCCCTGCGCCTCGACCTGGTGCCTGACTTTCTGTTCCAGTGATCCGCTGCCCACCACCACGAAACGCGCGTCTTGGCGTTTGGAGAGGACGATCTCTGCAGTCTTTATAAGGTCAAGCGGCGCTTTTTGTGGCGCAAGGCGCATGACCGAGATGACGACGAAGGCATCTAGCGGCAGGCCTAGTTGGCGGCGGACTGTCTGGCGCACGTGGTCACGATCCGTCGGATTGAAGGCCTCAAGGTCTACTGGGGGCCAGATCACCTCATACTGCTCGGCACGCCCCACGCCACGCTGGAGCCCCTCGCGACGCAACGCCTCGGAGTCAATCAACAAACGATCGTATGAGGCCGCGCTCATCCGTGAAACCGCCGCAAAGAGCCGGCGCGTCAGCGCTGTCCCTGCCGGATCCCACTCCCAGCCGTGGATGTGAGCTATCTTTACTGGCACAGGAGCCATGCGCGTTGCCCATGGTAGGAGCTGCTTGGTCTTGGACCCGTGGGTGTGTATGATATGCGGTCGGAACCGGTGTAGCAGCCCGCGCAGTTCAAGGACCGCACGTATGTCTTTCCACGGCTGCGGCCCGCGGCATAGCGACGGCAGGACCGCCACCTCAATCCCCTGCTGGCGCGCTTCCTCCAGCAGGCTGCCTTCGGGGCCTGAGTGCTGGCCCACCGCCAGCATCACCTGATAGCGCGTCGAGTCCAGGCGCTCGGCCAGCACCATCGCCAGAAACATCGCCCCGCCCAGAGAGTGGGTGGGCACTAACTGCAATACGCGGATCGGTGCTGGGGAGTCCCTCATTGCTGTTGAGTTCTTCGTCACATCCCTGTAAACCTTCCAACCAGCGTGGAGGATTTGGCCCCGCAAGGACGAAGAAGCCGGCAGTTTCAGTATCAATACAAACTCTGCAAGGCGAGGCGCTCATGCGAAGAACGCTGGCGGCTATGCTAGTGCGTATATGCTCGGTGGCTGCGGGGCAGGAACTACCACAGGTTCCGGAGATGTGGCTGTTTGCCACTGATGAGGATGATGTGGGGCGTGAGCAGGAATGGTTTTCCTCCGACTTTGATGACAGCCACTGGACTCGCATTCCTATTGGCCAGGGGCGGGAGAAGGCCGGATTTGAGTATGACGGCGTGGCGTGGTATCGGGTGTGGATGGCACTGCCACAGGTGCCCGAGGGCAAGCGGCTACCGCGGGTGGCATTGGCATCTCGCCGATGAGTCGCATCTGCCAACTCAGCCACGAGCGAGACGCTCGT
>JALGTI010000496.1 GCA_029821455.1 Candidatus Zipacnadia bacterium
TTCCCGGCGCTGTCCCTGGCCCGCACTATCAGCCGCTCAGCATCCTCAGGCAGAGGTCCTGTGTGGATGGTGAATCTCTCGAACTGCTTGTCGTAGAGGCCATCATCCGGCGCTGCCGCCCACCAATCGTCGCTGCCTTCCACCTGCCACACGACGGTCGTCAAGGGCGTCTCACCATCGTACGCGCTGCCGGGCAGAGCATAGCCGCCATCGTCTTCAGGCAGCAAGGGCCCTTGCAGCTTGAGTGCTGGCGCAGTGTTGTCAATTACCACACCGCCAAGGATCTTTTCATCACTCAAGGGGTCACTGGGATTGCTGGGCCGGTCGGAGAGTACGAACTTGAAGCCGTAAGCCCCGTCCGCGTGTTCCGTAGTGTCCAGTTCGTATTTCTCTTCGCTGAGGGGGCCGGCTATCCGCTCCCACGCCTCGGTCTCCACACCGGCGATGTAAACGGTGGTCTCCAGCGTGTCATCATCGTCGTCCTCGGTATCCCATTCCAGCTCATATTCAGCGCGGATGGCCGTTGCCTCCTCAGGTTTCTTGACCTCCAGCGCGGGCGGCTGATTGCCCGGAAGGTAAGCTATCGCAACACGGCTCAGGCTGGGAACAGCTTCCCCCTCGGGCTTGCTGAAGTTAACTCGGTACTGCAAGTAGCGTGCCGGCGGACTGGCGACATTCTGCCCTGGGCGGTCGTACGCGCTTGACCATGCACTCCAGGAGCCGTCATCGGGATCGTCGGAGTTGCCCGACCGTGTGGTAACCGTGACAGTGCAACCCTCGGGAACCTGCGCCCACCATCTGACCCTTCCCCAGCGTGCCTGGCGCTCGGCATCCAGCACCTCCGAGACGAAGGTCCCCTGGCCAGCGGCGCTGTCGTTTGCCACGAGGAGGCGACCGGGATTGGGGAGGGCCGCGTAGACTTCGCCACCCGCACCAGTCCCCAGCGCCATCACCTGCGCCTCGGTCTCGGATGAGTAGACCACCGAAGCGGTTTCGTCGTCCACCAGGCAAATGATCTTGCCCTCCTCGCCGGCTCCGGCGTAGAGGCGACCATTGGCTGCCGTTAGACACAAGAAGCCCGAGTTATCGTCCTCATAGACCTGCTTGAACTTGCCATCCGCCGCCAGCTTGTAGATGCACCCCTTCCCACTGGTGGCCAGATACAGGCTTCCATGGCGGACGGCCAGTTGGGCGACGTCATCATCCCCGGCCTCAAAGATCGGCACCACGCGCCCGTCCTCGCCAACGCGGTAGACTGCACCGCCGCTTGCGGTACCCAGATACACCGTGCCATCCAGCCGCGCGAAGCTCATGATGTGAGATTCTGGCAGGACGGCCAGCTCGGTGGCCTGGCCCTCCGTGTCAATGCGAAACAGCTTGCCGTGCGGGCCGCTGCCGGCCAGGAAGCCGCCATCGGAGTCGGGCATGAGGCACCATACATAGTCCTCATCGAGGTCGCACAGCAGTGAAGTCTCGCCGTCCGGGGCGATGCGGTAGATCTTGCCGTTGGGCGAGGTCCCGGTGATGAGGCTGCCGTCAGGGGCTGCGGCGATGCTATGAACCGCAAACTCACGCGTATCCAGCAGCAGCTTGGGCCCATCATCGTCCAGACGATAGACCCGGGCGCGACTGCCTGTGCCCGCGTACATCGTGCCATCTGGCGCGGCGTACAAACAGAATGTATAAAAATCGGGCAGCACAGCTTTCTGCTGCCATTTGGGGCTCAGACACAGCACTCCGTCGCTGCGTATGGCGCTGCCATCTATCTTCTTTGCGAAGTCGTCGGCGTCTGTTTGCACCCAGAGACTGGGTCGGCGGATGATGACGCCCTTGTCTTCAGCCTTTTCTTCTTCTTCTTCTTTAGGCTTCTTGTCCTTCTCTGGCGGCCCCATACCCGGTCCCGCGTCCATCAGGGCTTTGAGTTCAGGCGGTATCTTAGGCATCCCACCGCCTGGTCTCCCTCCTGGCTGCAGGCGCTGGGCTGGCGGGGGGCGATGTAGAGAAACGCGGTCCGGACTATGGAACCCCGAGGCAGCCCACC
>JALGTI010000090.1 GCA_029821455.1 Candidatus Zipacnadia bacterium
CTACGGCGGCGAGAACCTTATAGTCCTGCGGATCTACAAGGAGATAAACTGGGGTGGGCCCTACGGCCGCATCTTCCTGTATAGTCCCCGAGTTGCTCAGTAGACAACGTTAACCCCACGTTGTAGTAAGACAGCCCGGCTCCCATAGGGGTGGCAGGAAGCCGGGCTGCAACAACGCTCTGCCCGGGACTGTGGTGAAAACTGTAGATTCGGGCAGAGCCTGGCCCGACAACTCAGCCTGGGCGTAGATCAAGGAGGCGATTTATGCTGTGTCGCGGGCCATAGCGAGTGCTATGAATGAAGCTTTGTCTAGGCTGTGGGCCATAAGGCTGGACAGGCCTACACAACTACTATAGCACACCAGCCTCTGTATGTCAACCCCCCAAACTGACTAATTGTGCACTGTCAGTGAACAACGGTAAGAACGGAGATTCCAGCCTCTTGGGCGCAATCGCAGCCACAAAGCCTGGCAAACAGCTAGCAATGTCACGTGTTTGCTCATCTGGGTTCGCTGTGGTGTGTGCGGTTCACCGTCAAGCTGTTCACGATGCGGTCGTAGACTACGAGGTCGTCGTTGCCCCCTAACGAACCACAAACATTGCTGGCGACGACCCTGACGCTGGCCCTGACCCGCATGGTTTCCCAAAGTAGGATGGTGTTCAGTGTATGACGTTCCTTGAACAGAGAGGCGGCGAGTTACGCCTAGTGGCGGTCTGTGGTGTCCGTCCACTCATCAACTTCGAGGCGCGCAGGGAACTGCTCTCGCGGCTCCCTGCGCTTTGCGTCTATCTATCCAAGTGTGGGTCAGAGTCCTGGCGGGGGTGGGGGTGGCGGCGCGAGCAGGCCCTCCACCACAAAATCATGGAACGCCGAGTTACTCACCAGGCTAGCCGCGTCCCGAGCCACTATGCGAACGCTGTATGTCTGCGGTGCCTGCGTTCCGGAGGGGTCCGGTACGTTGCTATTGGCTGGAGCGGAGTAGGTGATACGGTACGTACCATTATAGATCGTGCCCACTACTAACGGCATTGCAGATGTCCACAGTCCGCCGTCGGGTTCATAGACCTCCGCCGTCACACTATCCACGCCCTGGCCGTCACTGATGGTGGCGGTTATCTGCACATCGCCTCCGGATGCTGGTAGCGCGGCTGGTGAAACGATAATGGTGCTCATATCTGGTGGTCGGGGACCAGTCACCACCGCACTGGTGCTGGTGCTTACACTACCGGCTACAGCGACAATGGATCCTGTGCCAGGATTGAGCGCTGTGAAAGTGCCATCCAAGCCAATGGCGCCGATATCGCCATTCACCATCCAGGTGGGCTCAACAGCAACCAGCCCGCTGGCATTCACCACCTGGCTGCGGAAGGTAACCTGACCGAAAACCTCGATAACCGGGTTCATTGGGTCTATGGTGACAAGGACGGGATCCCCGGCCGAGGTCGGTAGCAGGGCTACATTCACTGTTGTGGTTTGGCCTGGTGTAGTAGGCACGATGAGCGATGCCGGCTGATAGTTTGGGTCAAGCGGAGCGGTGGCCGTGAGGGTCAGGTTCCCACCAGGCAGACTTGCTAGCAGGAATTGCCCCAGTGTGTTGGTGGTGGTAGTCACACCCGGCGGCTCAACTGTTACCTCGCTTCCCACTATGACAGAACCAGTGTCATTGCCCGCAACAACGACGCCCTGTATCGAAGCGGTCCCAGCCGGTGGCGGCGGGGCTCCGCCGCCTCCACCACATCCACAAAGACCAACGATGATCACTAGCGTCGCAAAGGTGAGAACGGCTTCGAAGTAGCGGCTCATAAGTTTCTTCTCCTCTTATGACGCATATTGGGATGGTGCGACGCGCCCTGGCGTCCGCCACCACCCTAACGCTGCACTCGGAGAGCAGCCAGAGCATTGGCGACCACACCAGCATCTGTGCTGCCAGCTATGCGCACCAGATACAATCCGTTAGGCACTCTTGCTCCTGAACCGTTACGACCATCCCACAGAACCACGTTGCTTCCTGCAGGCCGTACACGGCCGGATTCAAGCACCCGCACAGGTCGCCCAGCTATGTTCAGTACCCTTATATCACAAGATGCCACTTGAGACAAGTGGAAAACTATCTCGCCGCCGCCTGAGGTAGGTCGCACGCACATCGCGCTGACCATCAATGCCCTCCCTGACCGCCGTACAAATTCCACCTCCAGGCGCCGTGTCCCTCCCCCTTTTTCAGCACGAAAGACATAGCCGGGTTGGTGCCGGGCGCTGATTACCTTGCCGCTGTCAAGATCTCGCAGGGCTACTGAATACTCCGGCGGCACCTGGCTTAAATCCGGCCAGGTGATCCGTACCTCGCCAGGAGCTTGGCTCCAGGTTACCACTATATTCCACTTCATGTTGCCTGATTCCTTGTTGACAAAGGAAGCAGCCAACGGTCGTGACCCGGGTCTGTCATCCACAAACGATAGTTGGACGCCATCACCGACCGGCGGCGGGGCTTCAATCTGCATCAACTGGGCTGTTGGACGCACGCCACACCAGTTCTGCGTGTCAGATGTGCCGCCGCCGCTGGCGCATAACTGGGCGGTCCAGCCACTTGTCTGCTCACTTGCTGGTTGCGCGGGAATGCCAAGCGGCCCGGTCGGGCGCACCAGGGTCAGCGTGCAGGTCTGGAGCGCTAGCACCCAGAACCCCTGCCACGGGGCGATGAGCCTGTTGCCCATAGTGTCAGCATTCACCAGCCGGTAGTCGCCCTCATCGCGGTCATAAACCCAGGCAAAGCTGCGCATAATATCGCGCAGATCGGCAGCCAGAAGATCCATAGTCTCGGTGCCGACGGTAACGGTACAGGCACCGAAGTCAAAGGCACCAAAGAACGGATTGCCGAGCTGATGCCACCCTGGGGCGAGGGCGATGTCAAAATCACCAGCCGGTGCTGAGCTGCCTGAGGGCGTGACACTGACCGGGTACAGCAGGTTGAGCCATAAGCTCTTGCCCAATGCTAACCGCAAGTTCTCAGGCAGGGGCTCTGCGCCGTAGTAGGTATAGCGCTCGGAGGCTGTATCCCAACGCACAGCCAGCAGATCACTGGTGGGTATGCCGAGCAGAGTTGCCGGATGCGAATCGGGGGGAATAGCCGGTGGCCCCAGCATATGTAGTCCCGCCGCAAAGTCCACATTCCCATTGGGGTATGATTGCACGGGACCAGCGGTGATGACGATGACGTCCTCATTGTCGGCGCTGTCAACTCCGGTCACTGCATAATAGTAGTCTACGCCATCCGTGGTGGTATTGTCGGTGTAGTTGACCGCCTCCAGTGTGCCGACCTGTTCCGGGCCAGAATAGGGTAGCACCACAATGGGCGTTAAGCCTTGGACATGGTTGAAGTTACGAGTGCGGCGATAAATGCGTGTCTCGGCGTAGTCGGCCGGCGGTTCATATGTCCACATCAGGTCAATTGCCTCACCACCATCGTCCGGGTGGTCCATTGCCACCAGGTCAGTTACTCTGGTGGGCGGTGCGTCATTGCGCGATTGCATCGGCCCAACCACCTCAGAGTCTCTGAAGAGCTCACCGTCGCTGGTCCTGACCTTATAGTAGTAATCGACTCCGTCTGTGGTAGTATCATCCACATAAAGCTGCGTCCCCGGGCTCAGCGTGTCTATCTGCTCCCAGTCGCCTTCCTCACCTTCCCGCCGGAAGACTATGTACTCGGTTACATTGTTCTTGCCGCCACCGTCGTCGGCAGACTTAATCCAACTCAGAGTGATGCTGCCGCCGTCGTCCCCTTGGGTATCGAACGCCTGAAGGAAGGTGACAGGGTCAGGCGGCGACGTTACGCCCAACGCCGCAGCAATGTTGATGCGACCGGTCCCCAATTTGCCGGCGTAACCTGGATTCTGGGCATCAATGTTATCAGTGGTGTCGCGAATCAGTTGGATAAGCTGATCGTGTGTGTAGCCCGGATGCACGGAAAGGATCAGTGCCGCCAGGCCTGCGACCATCGGACAGGCAAACGAGGTGCCGGTGTTAGTGTAGAAGTACTGATCGAAGCCGGAGACTGAGGGGTCATAGTAGGCTGGGCCATAGATGGAGACACCTGGCGCCGCGACATCAACGAAGTTGGCCGAGGAGCTGTCATAATTGCTGAGGTCGTGACGCCGCTCATACTGATCTGTGGCCGCGACACCCAACAGATAGTTGTCGCCAGCAAACACATCGCGCCCGTCGTTGCAGACCGGTGATCGCCACGTGCTTGCCGAATCGGTAAACTCCCGGTCATCATTGCCTGCGGCCACTATGACCAGGACTCCGGCGTCATATGCACGGTGTAGGGCTGCGTCCCAACTGAGCGAGTAGCTGCCGCCGAGGCTCAGATTGATGATGTCAACGCCCAGATCAACTGCATAATCAACGGCCTCGGTTACCCGGCTGATAGGCGAGCCAGCGTCGTGAGGAAAAACCTGCACTGGGAGTATCTTGCAATTCCAGTCAATACCCGCGGTACCCCAGCCGTCATCTCCCACCGCTGCTATTATGCCGGCCGTCAAAGTACCATGGCTCACTTGCACATTTGGGAACCCGGACACCGGTTCAGGGTTGGCATCATTGTTGTCATTGACAAGGTCCCACCCGTGCACATCGTCTGTATAGCCGTTCTCATCGTCATCAATCCCATTGCCCGGTATCTCACCGGGATTGGTGTATATCTTGGCGGCAAGGTCGGGATGGTCGAGGTCTGTGCCAGAATCGATGACCGCCACGACCACGCTGGTGCTGCCTCTAGTTACATCCCAGCCCTCGGGTGCGTCTATAAGGGGCAGGTGATATTGCTGGGGGTATTCGGGGTCATTCGGAACATAAGCTGGATAGACAAAAGTATCCGGTTCGACTGTTGCCACCTGAGGATCGGTGGCTAAGGCAGCCATGGCAGCCTGCAGGTCGCTGCCCCTGGGCAATTCTACGATGGCCAGGCCGCAGCGCAGCAGCTTACTGATACGTGCCCCTTCTAGCCGGGCAAAACGGTGACCCTGCTGGGGCCTGACGGCCGGCCGCAACGTTACAAGCAGCCGGTCGGCCACTGCCTCGCGTGGCACCAGCCGCACTTGGCCGCGACTATCCAGTACTCGCATAGGCGGCCCAGGCAAGGTCACGGTTCGCAGCTTCTCTGCAGCGGCGGCCTCCGGCGCAGGCTGCCACAGCAAGGCTGTCATCAACATTACTGCGGTCAATAGCCTGAGAACCTGGCGCATCCTGCGATTCTCCCTCGTCCACAGAACGAGAGCAATTCTCTGGGATGTTCTCTGGCACCTAACACAAGGGCGGGTTGGGTAACCCGCCCTGCTTGACAGATTAGATTGTCCGTGGCGATAGTTGCTAGCGGGCAACATTCAATCGGCGCAACGCGTTGACAACTTGACCGTTTTCTGCCACAGCCCGCAGTCGCACAACATAGCTGCCTGGCGGTGCGGCCGAGCCCGCATTATTACGGCCATCCCAGACCACAACATTGGCACCAGCCGGGCTCACACGCCCAGCTTGAACGGTGCGGATAGAGCGGCCTGCGATATTGAGCACCTCCACGCTGACCTCTGCATCTTGAGAGAGCGTGAAGGCAATCTCAGCTCCGCCTGCCGGCGTTGGCAGCACACTCAGCGTACTCACGCTAAGTAGCCCCGCTCCGTCTGCGCTCACAGCTAGCGTGAACTTGCGTACGCCCTCACCGGACGGGAAGCTGTAGTGTGTGGCAGTACGCAGATAAACGCTCTTGCCGGTTTGCAGGTCGGTGAGCACTGGTCGCAGGCTATTAGGCAGGCCCGAGAGGTCAGGCCAACTCAGCTCCATCTCCGTGCCCGGCAGGTCACACGCGACATTGATATCCCATTTGTGACCGCTGCTAAGGGCCGTCACAAAGTCGGCGGCCCGCCGGGGTCCATCAACCTCGCCAAAGTAGAGGTCCACGCCCGGCTCAGCCGGCGGAGGACTGACCAGGCCATTCAGGCTCTCGGCCTGTGGCGTCACGCCCAAGAAGTTATCAGTGTCCGCTGCGTCGCCGGCTCTGGCCACCAGGCGCAATGACCATCCGTTGTCACCAAGTCCCAGTCTTCCCGACACACTACTCTGTAACTGGGCTGCGCCGGCTGGCTTTTGCATCCGCAAGTACCCGCTGACATTGGACAGGAAGAACATCCCGCGTCCGCGTGCCACCTCGGTGCTGCCAAACGGCATCGTCGCGCTGACGAGCCGATAGCTGCTGGCAGTGGTATCGTAGGCCCAGCCATAGTCAACGGTGTACCTGTTCTGGTTTGACGTAGCCAGGTCATATTCGGTTCCACCGATGACGACGCTGAGGTGAGTCATCGGGAGTGGCTCGGTGAAGCCATTCCCTATCATATTCCAGCCCGGGGCCATCGGCACGTCCAGGAAATCGCCCGGCGCTGGAGCCCCCGCGATATTAAGCAGCAGTGGATAAGGAGTTCGCAGCCAGAAGGCACGCCCCAATTCCTGGCGCAGGAACGGGTCGTTGGGGTTGTCGCTGTACAGGTGATAGAGCTCGGCGGTCGGATCCCAGCGGGCCAATTGCAGCTCGCCAGGCGGTATGCCGGTCAATTCAGCCATGTCGGTCTCATAGGGCTGGGCGCCTATGGCCAGCATTGACAGACCCGCCGGATAGGTAAACGCGAAGTTGGGATGGGATTGCACCGGGCCAACTGCAGTAACATCCTTGTTCTCGTTGTTGTAATCGTCTACAGCGGTGACAGCATACCAGTAGTTAGTGTCATCCTCCGTTGTAGCGTCTATGTAATCCTGTTGGTCAGGGTCAGTAACCGTGGCAAGGGGCGTCAGGCCGCTGACGTCAGTGAAGGGCGTCTGCGCCCGGTAAATACGATACTCCACAAAGTCATCCGGATATATATAGCCATACCAAGTCAGGGTGATGGAACCGCCCTCGTCGGCCTGGGTGTCGCCGACCGCCAGAGTATCCACGGCGTCTGGCGGCAGGTCGTCCCGCGCCTCGACCGGGCCAACGGGGGATGACTCCACCGTGTTTGCAGCATCGTACACTGCGACCTTGTAGTAGAAAGGCGTCAGGTCCGGGATCAGCTCGTCAACCCAATTGGTGGAGCCAGCGGGAAGATCGGCTATCTGCGTCCACGGCCCCTCCGAGTCTTCCGCCTTGAACACCTTGTAGCCCAGTACGTCGTTCGCGCCGCGACCGTCATCCACCGACTTACCCCACGAAACGGTTATGCTGCCGCCCTCATCGTTCGGCGTGTCGAAGGCCATCACACCCCGCGGCGGGCCAGGTGGCATATCCGCCAATGAGTTCAGGCTGTTTATGCGCCCCATGCCCATTGTCCCGGCGTACTCGGGCGGGTTGAGGTCGTCAATGTTGTCACAAGCGTTCCTGATTTGCTCGATGATCTCGGCCGGCTGCATAGAGGGGAATTGAGCCTTCACCAGTCCACAGAGTCCGGCAGCGACGGGACAGGACATTGAGGTGCCAGACATGCGCTCGTAGTAGGTATTGAAGCCGTAGGCGGGCGCGTACAACATAGTGCTGAGCACCTCATAGCCGGGTGCCATCACGTCCACGAAATTGTGGCTGGAGGCATCCCGGTGGCCCCACCAGATGGCCTCATCGTTCTCATCGGTGATGCCCACACCCAGCACGTGGTTGTCAAATGCCCCCTCACCGTCATTGCAGACCGGCGAGAACCATGTCCACTCATCGTCGGTGTACACAACCCCGAAGTTCCCCGCCCCAGCCACCACCACTACGCCCTGGTCGAAAGCGTCGGTGATGGGATCAGTCCAGGTCTCGGTGTACCCACCAGCGAGGCTCAGGTTGATGATATCGGCGCCATTTTGCACTGCGTACGCCAGCCCATCTAGGATCAGCGATGTTGGCGTACTACCATCGTCATCGAATACTTGAACAGACATAAGCTGAGCGTTCCAGTCGTGACCAGCCACGCCCTCCGCATTGTCAGTTGTCGCCGCGGCAAGACCGGCGACGTGGGTTCCGTGGGGGGCATTATCGTCGGGGTACCCATTTTCATCATCGTCTTCTCCATCGGGCTCAGGCTGAGGATCATTGTCATTGTTTACGAAATCCCAGCCATATACATCGTCTACATAGCCGTTCTCGTCATCGTCAATCAGGTTGCCAGCAATCTCGTCCTCATTCACCCAGATCTTGCTATTCAGGTCCGGATGAGAGAACTGGATGCCACTGTCTATGATGGCGATCACCGTGCTGGCGCTACCGCGCTGGAAATCCCATGCATCCTCCGCCTGGGTAACCTGCCACTGGTACTGCTCGCTGTAGCGAGGGTCATTGGGTACCCGCGTGGGCCAGCACAGACGGTCCGGCTCCGCTATTTCAACCCCGGGTTCGGCTGCCCATAATGCACAGCCCTGATTCACAGACATTCCCTCTGCCAGAGAGATGACGTGAATGTTATAGCGGGGTATGCTGCGCAGGACGCTGCCCTGATGACGCGCCAAAGCGGGCTCGATGGCCGTAAGGGTTGTACCGGGCGCCAGCTTGACCAACACTTGGCCAGCCACGGCAAGGTCCTGCACGACAACGGGTCCCTTGGGTGTCTGCATGGTGAAAGTGCGTGGGGATACAACTTCGGTGGCTACCGGCTCGCCCTGGTTAGCCGCCTGAACGACACCCACGACCGCCACCAGCAGGATGACAATAACCAAGTATCGCATCCGGGCACCACAAAATAGCACACAACGCGCGGAGTCAATCATCTGGAACCTCCCGCCTTATGCATCTGACTAGGACTGTCGCCCAGAACGGCAGAATAATAACACCTTTGCTACTCACTGTCAATTCGAGCCAAACTTCAGCCCAGGCCTAGTGGCCTCCGTATGCCGTCCGTGACAAAGCAAATGCAAGGGCCTACAGAAAGGGTCGCAGCGCCTGTCACACCACCATCCGTTCGGTAACAGTGGCCCGGTCCAGGTCCGGCACTGTTCGCATATCCAGGCCGGCGGGCATCTCAATCGCGTTATCCTGCATGAGCTTGCGTACCCGCGCCGGTATCTCCTGCTCGGCCAGCCAGTCCTGAGTAGGGAAGATTGCCAGCGGCAGCCGCACCAGGAAGGCGCCGTGCCTACTGGGCATAATCCGCGCTTCTTCGGTTTCAGTGAGGTGCTCAGGATATTGAGCAGATAACTCCTCGGCCAGACTGTTCAGCAGGTCTCGCAGCCGCTGGGCGTCCTGTTCAGCGCCTACCGGAACCTCAATGAAGTAGTTGACGAACGGCTCCTCGTACACCGTCACTGCTGCTATGGAGCCATTAGGAACATAATGGAGCTGGTTGTCAATGTCCTTGAGCACGGTCACCCGCAGGCCGAGAGACTCGACCATGCCGAAGTTGGCCCCCACCTGCACATAGTCGCCCACCGCATATTGCCCCTCCAGCAGCAGGAAGAAGCCGCTGACCACATCGGCCACCAACTTCTGGGAGCCGAAGGCGATCGCTGCACCCAGAAAGCCTACGCCTGTCAGCACTGGTAGGAGGTTGACATCCAGTGCCCCCAACGCCGACAACGCAGCTACAATGATAATCAGCCAACGTACAATGCTTGCCACTAGCGAGATCACCGTAGCAGCTCGCTGTTGGCGCAGCTTTCTGAGGCCTTCGGCCTTCTCGGCCTCCGCCTCCAGCCTGCGCCGGAGTCGGCCTAGTGCCACCAGTGCGACCCAGTAGACCACAACGCTGACGATGATGATGAGCAGACATGCTCCCACCTTGTCGTAGATGGTCTCCCCCTCCATCAGCGCTTGCCAGATGGCGACCCATTGATTGGGGGGTGGTTCCGCTGCTGTTGGGGTCTCAGGTTCGCCCTCGCCAGTGTCTTCTTGAGCCGCTACCACACCACAGAGCAACATCACCACCGCGAAGGCCAACAGCACAAATGGCACCATACGGGCCG
>JALGTI010000091.1 GCA_029821455.1 Candidatus Zipacnadia bacterium
GCCCAGGCCGAGCAGATGACCCAGCAGCCGGCTAGCGGGTCGTGGGATGAATGGGCTGCGGGGCAGCAGATGCAGGCGCCTCCGCGACAGCCAACCACATGGCGCGAGACCGCGCGCTTCCAGGGCAGTGGCACGTTCACTACGGTCCCGATAACCGTGCGCAGCCCCTGGCGCGTTCGCTATTTCACCGGCTACTCGTCAGGCAGCGCTCTGGACCTGGACATCTTCTCCATCTTCCCTGACACGGGGCCTCTGTCCTTGCCGATAGTGACTGTTCAGAATAACCCCAACACCCAGGGCACAGGCTATGGCCGGGGCGGCGGCACCTTTCCTCTGACCATCGGAACCACCTACAACAATTGGATTGTGATCGTAGACCAGGGAGAGTAGGGGCGTGATTCACCACGCCCAGATACATCACGAGAAACATAGGGCGCGGTGAATCGCGCCCCTACAAGACTGCCTTACTGTTCACTCCGCCAACCTATCTGTGGCCTCCGTGCACCTCCAGCAGCGCCGGAAAGCTAGCCCGCTGGGGCCACCACTGCCCGAGTCGGGCTGCCGATCGCAGCCGCCTCCATGAAGCGCTCGCCTGTGCTATTCGGACGTCGGGGTGTACATGGCGACGACGTGCTGGATGCCGGCCTTCAGCTCCGCACTATTGATACGCCCGCCCAGGAACTCGGCCTGCAACAGCTTGTTGAGTTCGGCGAAAACCTGACTGCGCTCCTT
The DNA here is from genome assembly GCA_029821455.1 of Candidatus Zipacnadia bacterium. Taxonomy (GTDB): domain Bacteria; phylum Armatimonadota; class Zipacnadia; order Zipacnadales; family Zipacnadaceae; genus JALGVG01. The sequence goes on from JALGTI010000091.1 coordinate 733, forward strand.
ACCCTCCTCCAGCCAGGCATCAATAGTGACCTTGAGTTGCTCAATGCGCTTGAGCCCGATGGTGGCTATGTGTGCGTTGATGTCGGCCAGCACCTGCTCGGGGTCCGAGGTTTCAATCCGCTTCTCCAGGGCGGCATCCAGGTAGCTGAACACGCCGGTGTTGTGATCGAAGGTGTAGTTCAACTGGGTGGTGGAGCCGCCTGGGGTCTCATAGATGACGGCAATATTGGTGCCGCACTCATCGCCACTCTCCCAGCTCGAGTAATCGTGGCGTAGATTGCCGTGACCGATGCGCCACTCCTCGGGCGACTGAAAGGATGCAATCAGGCTATCGAGGCGTTGTTTGAAGTCCTGATACGTTTCGTCGAAAGAATTCGACAATGCCACTTCCTCCACTGGTTGCAATCACGTGGCCAGAGCCCGCAACGTGGGGGCATCGCTTTGGTCAGTAGTCTTGCAAAACCGCCTGGGCGTTGGCCGCGCTGATGGCCGCAAGCTGGCTGGGTGTCAAATCCGCCTCGACCAGCTTCAAAGCTGCGGCCTCTGGATAAAACACCGGCGTATATGTCCCCCACAACAGTGACTGAACTCCCACCTGTTCGCTGGCCATGCCCAAGACTCCTGCCCCCTCCAGATGTGAGATCTCCAACCAGAGGTTGGACGCAGTCTGGAAGGTATCGGCCAGAGCCAGGGCCTCTCCTATCAGCGCATTATACACGACGAACCGGCAGGCAGGCCAGGCCACGGTCAGTTCACTCAGAGGCTCTAGGTCCACAGGCGGCACACTACAACAGGGCGGATGGGAGCGCTCGTCGAAAACTCGCGTGCAGATTGCCACAGCTACCTGGCAAGGAGTGGCCACCTTCGCCAACTCGCCAACCCGGCTGTCATCGAGGCCATACCCGTGATAGTTGGGATACAGGCGCACCATACGCGCACCGTGCTCAGACACACAGCGCTCCAGCTCCCGCTCCCAGCCACAGCAGGCCAGGTTGAGAGTGGGCTGGGGCAGTAGGCGCTCGCGGTGGCCATCGAGGGCCTCGAACAGAGCGTCATTGGCTGCCGCCGGGTCCAGATGCAGCACCGACTCCAGACTCCCCACCCACGCCTGCTCCACTTCCATTTCATCCATCTCGGCGAGTAGGTCAGCCGCATCAGTGATAGCCAGCCGGCGGAAGGGAAAGGGGCCCAGGTTGGCGTTGCAGTCAATCCTCACAGCTTCAACAGCCTCCTAATGTTCTCGCCGAGAATGAGGCGCTTGTCAGCCTCCGGTATGTCTGCGCCGGTCACTTTCGCCAGTTGCGAGGCAAAGCTACGGCCCCCGGCATCGGACCCGTAAACGACACGCTCAGCACCGACCACAGCCACTGCCTTCTCTGTCTGGCCGCGCTCCGGATCCCCGCCCGCTAGGTCCAGGAACACGTTGGGCAGGTCGGGCACACAGTTTATGCCATGCTCCCATTGGCCACCGCAGTGGGCCATCAGGAAGTTGGCGTGTGGATGCCGGGCTGCCAGTTCCGCCAGGTCCGATGGGCGCGATTCATGCTCCATCTGCCCCACCGTCTTGCGCCACGTGTGCTGCAGCAACGGCACCTCCAGTTCGGCGGCATACTGACAGATTGGGTCCATCCCCGGATCGGTGCAGCGGCGACAGACCCACGCCTTCAGGCCGCGCATCGGGCCCTGCGCCACGCAGCGCTCCATCTCGGCCAGGGACACTTCCGGATGAGCGGGGCTGACATAACAAAAGCCGATGATGCGGCCGGGATTGTGCCCGGCGGCATCGAGCACGAAATCGTTGGCCTCCGCTACCTCCTCAGGCGTCGGCTGGCACACAAGACTGCTGCCCAACGAAAGGCAGACAACATCAATGCCGAGCTTGTCGGCAAAGTACAGTAAGCGGGCAGCCCGCTGCTGCGCCGTGCCTTCAAATGCGATCAGATGAGTGTGGCAGTCAATAATCATGGGCAGTATTCACACCAAGACCTGGGAACTCGATAACCACAGGTCGCCCTAACGTCTGAGCGCTACGAGTCACATTCGCCAGCAAAGCGCGTAGGCCTGCCCCGGAAGTCAGCAAACTGCTACAGGCTTGCAGCCTGGGCACAAAAGGAGGGGCCGAATGCGAAGCATCCGGCGTGTTATTACAACGGGCTGGATCGGGCTCCTGGCCCATACGGCCCCTCCAACCAGACAAACATAGAGTACATCGGCAGGATGCGGATGCCATGTCCCGGGTAAAGTCCCAGCTTTTCCCTGCTTGACAGCCCTATTCGGGGGGCATAGAATGCTCTGGAGAACCTCACAGACCAGCTAAGTGTCTAAGCTACTGTAAGAGCAAGCCCACAAAGGGGCGGTCGCTATGAGGAGAGCGAGACTGTGGCGGGGCCGGTGCGTAGCAGTGCGGTTGTTGGCTCTGCTGGTTCTGGCGGGGCTGGCGGCAGGCTTGAGTGGCTGCAATGAGGACGACATCGAGCGCGAACTGGGTAGTATGTCAGCCCGTTCGGTTGAGAGTAGCTATCGCGTGGTGCGTGATCCGCTGCTCAACGAGTGGATTGACAATATGGGCCAGACAATGGTGGCATACTGCACGCGTCAGCAGATCCCCTATCAGTTCAAGATAATTGACACCGACGTGGTGAACGCGTTCGCCGCCCCATACGGCCACATCTACGTGACCACGGGGTTGATTGAGTTCGCCGAGGACGAAGACGAGGTCTGGGGCGTAGTGGGCCATGAAATCGGCCACGTCGTGCGTCGCCACAGTATCAAGTCGGTAAAAGAGGGCTTCCTGTTCAACCTGGCTACAGTGCTAATCGGTTCGAAGAACGAAACATTTGGTGATATTGCGGGCCTGGGGCTGGGGTTGTTGTCGCTGCGCCACAGCCGCAAGGACGAGTATCAGGCCGACGACCAAGGAACCCGACTGGCATATCTAGCCGGCCACGATCCTCGAGGCAACACAGACTTCTTCGCCCGGCTGTTTGATGAGATGGAGCACCGGCACCGGGCTAGCTACCTGGAGGTGATGTTCAGAACACACCCGCCCACCGAGCGACGCATCACACGGCAGATGGCCCACCCGGAGTTGGATGAGACCAATGTGGACGCCTTGCTGCGTACCGCCCGCGGCTATATGCAGCGTGGTCGCTACGCCGTCGCTTTTGAACACTTGGACAAGGCACTCAGCGCCGCGCCGGACTCCCCACAGATACTGACGGTGCTGGGCGATGCTCTAGCGGCCCGCGGGGAGTGGGAATCGGCCGCCAAGTGTTATGAACACGCCCTGCAGTCATGGCCAGCCGACCCTTATGTCCAGCAGCAGCTAGCCATGGCGGAGCCGGAGCATCCCGACCAGACCCTGGCTATGACCCCCGCTGAGCAGGACGCGGCCAGAAATACTCTCACCAGAGCCGAGTTGCTGGCCCTGCGTGCCAGCAGTACACGGATTGAGATGCAAAGCATCTCACAGCAGATAGACTCGCGCACAAGAACACTGGCGAAATCAGCCACAGACGTCAATGACTCCTTGATGGACCTGGGGACCAGCAGCACAGAGTTGTCCTCGGGCGCGCAGCAGGCGATGTTGGCAGTAAACGGCGCGGTCGCCAAGGCCTCCGATTCGGTGTATAGCCTAGAGAGGCTGGGGAAAGTGCTAGACGAGGCCGGAGCAGAAGTTCGTTCTCTCACCCAGCAGGGCCTTGCTGCACTGCAGGCGGCCAGCGAAGGCAATGCCCAGGCCGGGGAAGTCGCCATCGCGACCCGCAGCCTGGTGGAGATCGAGGCGGCCCTGAATGAATTGCAGAGCGCGAGCGAGGGAGCCGGCGCATCGCTATCAGAAGTTGAGAGGGCACAGCGGTCCGCCCAGAGTACACTAGAAGACGCCACGCGCCTGATGAGGTTTGCCCGAGAAGTAGATGCCACTCGCAGAGCTTACTGGGCTGCGAAGGCGGAAGTGGCAAAGGCCAAAGACCGACCTGACTCGGACGCGCTAGCCCGGGCCAAGCGTCGAATGGAGTCGGCCAGATGGGAGTTGATGATGGCCGAAATGCAGGAGTCCAACTATATCTCCCGCGTCAACGACTCCGCAAGGGTAACTGACCGGCATGGCACCACTGCCTGGGAGAAGGTGGATAGCGCAAGGCAGACTGCCCATAACGCTCAGGTGCGGCTAACAGTTGCCAGGCTCAACCTCATGGCCCTGGCCCAGTCGTCCGCAATGCGCCAGGCCCTCGACAAGCTAGTGGCCTACTACACCATGGCTACCCCGCGGCAGGCAGCCGAACTGAGAGAAACCGGGCTCGGGGTGGGTGACGCAGCGGTTGTCCTGGCCGCCAGCAAGAGCAGCGGAATCGCTCCGCTTACCCTGGCCGGCACTCCTAGTCCCACTCGCAGTATAGTGGACGCTATTTCCAGGCCTGGCGAGAGTCTGATGGGGCCACGCCTGCTGCTGCGCTTCCTGTCTGCAGCAATGACCCAGGAAGTTGAGCTCCAGACTGAGGGATAGCCCTTGCTCGCCCGCCTCACCCCCCGACCCCCTCTCCTTCCAGGAGAGGGGGAGTTAAGCTTGATTTCCCCCCTCCCTTCAGGGGGAGAGGGCTAGGGGGTAGGTCAGTCACTGGTTGGAGGGGCCAAATGGGGCAGCGGCCCCATCTGGCCCGCTAGTGTAGTAAGCTGGATGCTTGGCATTCAGCCCCTCCGAACGACCACAAGCAGGATACCTGCACCACACGGTCCAAATAGATGCAGGCCCCGCCCATAAAGCCGTGGGCGAGGCCACCTGATCGGCGGAGGGAGTTGTTCCGGTCTTACCAGCTCAGGCCAACTGGCAGGCCGGGTACGAAAGCTTCAGCGCGCCGGGGTGCGGCGGGCAGATTTGCCCGCAATGGCTGTGTACGGCTCGTGGAGCGCCAGGTGAGTTGATACTGGCCGGGTGGCGAGGCCGGGTGGGCAATCCAGTAGCGCCATTCATCCTCCCAGCCGCGTGGTGTGTCTGCCGGCTCATGGGCCAGGCCAGGCACACATATCAACTGCTTCCAGCCTGTGATGTGGCTGTAAATCGCCTCGACCGATTCGGGGATTGCCACTGTATCCGCTTCGCCCAGGATCACTAGCGTCGGCACCCTCACGTCCGGAGCGAAGTTGACCACGTCACAGTAGCTCGTCCCCAAGCGCATCTGCTCAACCCAGTGCGGATAGGTCGCCTCCCAGGCCAAGAGCTCGGAGCGAATGGGTTCGGAGGGGGCGGGTTGGCCGTCAGGGAGGTAATGATAGGCCGGCAGCGGCTCATACGCCACCACAAAGCGCACCCGCTCAGGCATCAACGCAGCCACCGCCAGGGCCACACCCGCCCCCAAACCCTCACCAAAGATGCCAACCTGACTGGTCAGCACGTCCGGCTGATTGACGAACAGTTCGATCAGTTGACAGATGTTGAGCACCGCTCGCCGGAAGCAATACTCGTCGCTGTCAGGCAGGCCGGTCGGCGTCCACGCAGTATCGCCCTCTGCCAGCGGTTGCCACCGCGTAACCAGATGCGCATACAGGTCAGGCTCAGACAGATAGGGCGGAACATAGGCCACTTCGCGGATATGCACTATGGCCATAGCAACCTTCCCCCGTGCCGGAGGCAGATAGAACGCCGCACACTTCTGACCATCAATGCCGGCGTAGGTCAGCAGGGTGGTCTTCGAGTCATATTGCAATTCTGCTTCCTCCTCAGCCAGTTCCGCTATGCTCCTGCGCCAGAAGGCTTTAAAATCCGCCGGCCGGGTCAATGCATATTCGCTGTTCGCTGCTGCCTCGGGTATCCACGTCTCTGCTGAGGCTGGAACGACAAACGTGGCCAAGACGGTTGCCACAGCCACTCCGGTAACTGCTCTTCCTGTCACTGCGTCCACCTGCTGATTACACAGCCGCTCGCTCCCTCCGCGTTCGGCATAGTCTGCATCGGCACAAGTAGTTACCACATAACCCCAGGGACGCAACGGTGAGGTCACAGAAGCGGCACTAGGCAGTGAAAACAGGCGAGTTACAGGGTTGAGCCACTCTGACGCACTGACAGATGGCAGAACAGTCTATTGCGGGAGGTCAAGGTAGCTTCTCCGGTGAAAAAACATAGATCACACAGACTACCAGAGCTGAGAAGCAGTCTCTAACGCGCTCAGGAGGAGTATCAAGATGTCTAAAGGACGGAACGTGTGTCGCTGGTACGACGAGACTTCCGGAGTGAAGAGGGCGTATGACCGGGGTCTAATTGATAAACACTGGGTCGAAGACTACTGCCTCAACGGCGGCAACAACTGTGTGCGCAAAAAGAGATTCGAGGAGGAAGGCTACGTATCGCCGGACTACGTCTTACCCGACGGCTCCATAGCCGAGAATGTCAAGGCGGCGATCGAACGGGGCGACTATTGAAGAGCCGTAAAGCATCCGGCCTGCGGACTATAGCTGATGTCGCAGGGGAATAGGGCTAGTCACGAAATACGCTATTTCGGCGATAGACCTGTGCACCCCAGTCGACATCGTCTGGCAGCAGGAAACAGCCGCCACCTCGGGGGCTGAACTGCTCGCCAGCAAGCAGGCGGTCCAGCAGGACGCGCTGAAGCGTAGTATCGCGGGGAGCCTGCGTCAGGTCTTCCGGCACACAGCCGAAGACGCTCTTCACGAGATGAAGCTCGTCTAACACAATAGGAAAGAGATAGACCTCCTGCTGAAAGCGCACCAGATTCGAGGTGGGTGGGAGTAGCTCTTCAAGCTGAGCATCAAGCAACCAGGTGCCACAGCAGATGGCGACAAACGGCCGCTCCGGGAAATGACGGGGGAAGAATTCCAGTGCCGTGCGAAACGACACCCCGCAAAGGTCACAGGCCATCGGGCTGCCGCCGGGAATGTGGATGTTGAGTACCGGGTCGCCCGGTGCCAGTACCTGGTGCCACTCCATCGCCGGAAGTTGCACCTGCTTCTGAACAGCAGACCCAGTTGGTAGTATCGGATTGCCAACGATTGCAGTATCTGTCAGCAGCAGTTGCGAGCTCCACCCCTCGACAGCATCGCGGTCGCTCCGGGGCAATTGGCCATCGGCCCGATAGCGGACCCCATCTTCGGCCAATGCGAGAACCTGCCCTGACACGCGATGGCGAAAAGCGCGCAGCCTATAGCCGAAGCTGCCGAACTGGAACTGAAGCCTGCTAAGGCGGTAAAGCTCGCCGTGGAGGTGATTCATAAGAAAACCATCACGGCATCCGTCCAGGCCCCAGGTATTATGGCGTTTGTGATACGCCTCCATTCGGACTCTGATTGAAGACAAGGTGTCGCGCACAATCTCAGGCGGAACTGCGTGCGCTTGATGTATCACCTGCATCTGAGGAAACCCGGAGAACAGCACGAGTGGATAAAACATCGCTGCCTCGCCCTGGAGCGTTTGGGCAAGCGTTTCCACGGAGGGCCAGTCACTGAGATTGTTCCACGAGTACGTGGCTTTGGTGCAATGAAAGAAACAGTGATAGAAATGCCAGGCCAGGGCCTCGAGGGCTGGATTGGAGGCAATGCGCCGGCTCGTAGCGATAGCGGCCTCTGATGCTTCCGCAGGGAGTGGAATAGCTTGGCAAGCCTCAGCTACGAATTCCGGTGCTAGGAAGAAAAGCTGATCCGCCGGCATAGACTGCTGCGAGGATTCCCATTCCACCTCCAGCAATTCGGCACTTCCCGTCAGTCCTAGTCCTGCAACCACTTCGTCCAGTTTCATAGTGCCATCCTTCGTAGCGAATCAGCATTTGCCACCTAGATTTGCAGTAAGTACACACCCGGCCTATGCAAATGCGTGAACTCACATGGCGCTGGCCAAGGCTCGCATACATATTGTGGCGCTGCAGCTTATTCGGGCCAGACCAGGATGCGGTGGCAGACCTCGCACTTGACGATAAACATGCCCTGGCGTACCTGTCCCAGACGAGCCATAGGCAATTGAGTATGGCAGCCCTCACAGGCGTTATTCACCACCGCGGCCACGGCCAGATTACCCGCCCGGCTGCGCAACTGTTCATAGGTGGTCAACAGTTGCGGTTCAATCTGCCCGATGAGCGCTTCGCGTTGGGTCTCCAGGTCCGCCAGTTCGCCCTGCAGGCGCGCGGATTGCTCGGCAAAGGCACGCTGTTTATCCTCCAGTTGACGCTCCAATTCCGAGATCCTGCTGCGTTGCTCCTGCAACGAGCTATCCTGCTCATCCACCTGGTCGAGGAGGGCGAGTATCTCCTCCTCCAGCTTGTCCTTCAACCTGTCCAGCTCCGCAATCTTTTTCCCCAGGGCCTCAACCTGCTTCGGGTTTGTGCTGGTGGCCGCTTCCTTTGCCCGCTTGGCCCCGTCCTCTTCAGCGCCCGCCAGGCGTAACTCCTTGTCCCGCAGATCGGCCTGGCTGCGAGTGCTCTCCGCCTCCATCTGCTCAAGGTCGGCGCGCGCAGCCTCCAGCTCTCCTGCCGTGCCTGACCCATCATCCAAGGCCTTGAGAGCGTCGCTGTCCCGTGCCGTTGCCGTGTCAATCTGCTGGAGTTGATAGAGAAGCCCAAGCTGTTCCTTCACCGCGTGCCCACTTTCCCCTCACTGCTCATCGTGTTGATAGGGGGCCATGTTTATTTGGCAGCCTACAGCCCCGGAGGTTCGCCGTCGGATAACTCTTGACCTTCACCCCGTGGGATGGTGGGTCATACTCTTCCGCCTCCAGGATTAGCACTCGCCACAGGCGAGTGCTAAAACGCTATCGCGCTGCTTGACATGCACTGCCTCCCGTACTATACTAACTGGCTACAGTAACGTAAGATCGCCTTGAGGAGTACACAGAAATGCCGATTTACGAGTATAAATGTTCTAAGTGCGGCCTCCGGTTTGAAGTGCGGCAAGGTTTCAATGATAAACCAGTAGAGCATTGCCAGAACCCCGATTGCAACGGTAAAGTGCATCGCGTTTTCAGTCCCCCGGCCATCATCTTCAAAGGCAGCGGGTTCCACGTCAATGACTACGGCCGTGGCAACCACAAGCCGAGCAAGGACGACCACGCCCAAGAGACGCCGACCGAGGCCAAAGCACCGGAGCCGGCCTCGAGCAGGGACTAGACTGCGCTAACCCTCTCTTCGGGCAGCACGACCACACCATAGCACTGTTTGTGCGCAGCACGGATGGCGCGGCCTGCGGGCTACACATGTGTCTTCAGCTTGAGGGGCTATTGCTGCGGTGGGGTCTCGTGCTCAGTGTCCGTATCCTCAGAAGTTTCGGGTGGGGGTGCTTCTGCGTCTTCAGCAGGGGCTGGCTCCGGTGGAGGCGCGGTCAGTATCTGAATAATCTCAGCAACAATGTCGCGGTATTTCTGGTTGAGAATTGCGATGAGCTTGAATGTGAAGCCGGGGTACTTGTGCAGGATCAGCTCAGTCACATCAGCCAGCAGGCGGGGATACTTGGCCAACACTCGCCGCTGAACCTCAGCCAGCAGGTGAGGATATTTCTCCTTGAGGGTAGTTACTACATCCTGCAGTAGCTGGGGATACTTCTCCTGGATGAGCTT
>JALGTI010000497.1 GCA_029821455.1 Candidatus Zipacnadia bacterium
GAACTGGCTCGCCACGAATGCCACAGCCTGGGCGCTGCCGCACAGGGCAAAGGCGACGGCATAGACGGGCTTGGTGCGGAACGCAAATGCGCAGAGCATCGCCAGAGCCGCCACCGCCAGCCCCACCGCTAGCGGCCACCTGCGATTTTGCCACTTGTCTGTGGCCCGGGCGGCCAGGAAGGTGATGACCTGGCCGAAGTGAAAGCACGCCACCAAGACCCCCACAGTCACCGGACTGTAGCCGATTGTCAGGCCCAGGTTGGGGAAGGTGGTGCGGATCAGAGCGCCTACTGCACAGGCGGCGAAGCCGGCAATCCAGGCCAGCCGCAGTAGCGCCTCGGCCAGAGGATGGGCCCGCTCGTAGTCATCATCTTCATTGATAACTCCTGTGCCGACAACTCGTTGGGGCGTTGAAAGGACGAGCAGCAGCCCACACACGCCCAGACCAATGATGGACCAGAACACGGTGCGTGGGCCAAGTGGCCATAAGGCCCCGGTCACCACAGGCCCGGTCATCACCCAGCGTCCAGGCCAGGTTGAACATCCCGATATTGCGGTTGAACTGGCGCCGGCCGCCGACAGTCAATTCAGCCATCCAGGCCTGATAAGCTGGCCAGAAAAAGGCCATACAGCCGGCCGACCACGCCCCCAGCACCATCAACTCCCACGGTTGCGTGCTGTGGGGCATAAATGCCCAGCCACAGGCAGCGCCAACACAGGCAAAACTCAGGGATAGCTTGCGCCCGAAGCGGTCAGAAAGGCGGCCGGAGATGAGGCAGCCGATGGTGTAAGTGGCAGCCGAACAGGTGCCAATCAGCCCCAGCTCCAGCGGAGTGGCCTGCAGCCGCTTGCCCATAAACTGCAGAGCGATGCCGATGGCCCCGGTGGCCAAATCCATCAAAAAAGCGGCGACAATGAAGCGCCGCAGTGGCGTGAATAGGCTCAACATAGTCATCGTTCGGAGCTGTGACGGTCCGGTTGTGTGTCCGCTAGCCTGCGCCAGGTCTGTCGGTATCCCAAGTCCATCAGTGTTTCGAGATTCTCTATGTCCGCAGTGTTGTATTTGACCAGCAATTCCAGCGATTCCTCGCTGCCGGCCTGATATTCTTCCCACAGCCTCACTGCATCAAAGCCGTTGAGCCCGGCGATATCATCATCTCGCTGAAGACCCAGCCGCCGCTCAATGCTCTTGAGGCCCCCGCTGTAACCGAGCCGCCCCAGCGGGTAGCGCAGGTCAATGTGCAGTTGATCGAAGGGCAGGTCCCTGAAGCGCCGGCGCAGGAATGGCAGGTCAAAGGTCGCGCCGTTGAAGGTGACCAATAGCGCATATTGTTGCAGGTCTTCTGCAAGCTGCTCGAGGTTCTGACCGGCGATGTATGTGTGCACATGCGACCCATCATAGACGCCGACCATGGTCACCTCGGCCCAATAGCCCAGTCCCGTCGTCTCGATGTCCAGATACGCACAGCGATGCTTGAAGTCTGGCCAGGCACGCCAGTGATCGCGGGCTGCCAGGTCCGCCTCCAGATGTTGTCGGGACTGCTCGCAATAATCCTGGACCTCCTCCCAGCGATGCCTGGAAAAGCCACGCGGCGGGGCGCTGCAACTGCACGCCTGGGGCCAGCCCAGCACGCCGAGTTCCCACAGCCGCCGCTCTGTGAGGTAGCCGATCTTCGGGATATGGACAAAGGTGCGTTCGAGCATAGGACAGCCCCTACAAACGATGACAAGACCGATTTGGGGACACAGCCGCAGGTCCACTGGTACTAGGCAAGTACTTCGCTTAGCGCGGCACAGACCCTTTCGGTATCCTCAATACTGATGTCGCGGTGCGTTACAAAGCGGATGCGGACATCACTCTGTGGTATCGCGTTGATATCGTAATCGGCCAAGCGTTGGCAAAGCTCGGGTGCGGTCATATCCTCACGGTGCAACTCGAAGATGATAATGTTTGTCTGCACCGTGGCCATATCAATCTGTACGCCTGGCAGTCTGCTGAGGGTTGTGGCGATGCGCCGGGCTTTTTCGTGGTCTTCGGCAAGCCGGGGCAGCTCGTGCTCCAGGGCTACCAGGGCCGGCGCGGCGATGATGCCAGCCTGCCGCATCGCGCCACCCAGTAGCTTGCGAGCCTCCCGCGCTCGCTGGATGAAGTCGGTGTTTCCGCAGACCATGCTGCCGATCGGGGCGCCCAGAGACTTGGAGAAGCAGAACATTATTGAATCGGCAGGGGCCGCTAACTTCCTGGCCTCAACACCCAGAGCTACAGCAGCATTGAAGATGCGAGCACCATCAATGTGCACTGGCACGCCGTGTTGGTGGGCGACTGCGCAGATGGCCTCGGTCTGCTCAACGCTCAGGCAGGTCCCGCCGGCGCGGTTATGCGTATTCTCCAGCGCCACCAGGCCGGTGGCAGCTCGGTGCAGGTCCGGTGGCCAGATAGCCTCTTCCACAGCGGCTGGGTCCAGGGTGCCATAGGGGCCGGGCAAGAGGTGGGCCAGCAGACCAGCCACCCTCGCCAGGCCAGCTCGCTCGTAGTGAAGGATGTGGGCCTGGTCGTGCAGAATGATCTTCTGACCCGGCTGCGTATGGGCCAGCATGCTGACCAGATTACCCTGGACGCCGGAGGTTACCAGCAGCGCTGCCTCCATGCCCATCAGTTCAGCAGCCTTTGTCTCGAGGGCCTTGACTGTGGGGTCCTCGCCGGCCATATCGTCGCCTAGCTCTGCCTCGAATATGCTCTGGCGCATCAGCTCGGTGGGGAGGGTCTTTACATCGGAGCGCAAGTCAATCATTTCAGTTCACCATTGCCTGCGTCAATTGGCCTCACCCCCCAACCCCCTCTCCTGTCAGGAGAGGGGGAGTATGGCACAGGTTGCCTGCTCGTGTTTCGGGAGCGGGCTAGGGGGTAGGGCCAATGATCTGAGAATTGTGCAAAGCTGAACAAATGACCGCGGAAGCCATCCGCGGCCGGTCATCGTGCAGGAGGATGAACTAACCGTCAGATCTTTCGTGGCCTGTATTCTAGCACGCGGTCTATGTAGACCGCAGATCGGTAGACAATAAAGGCCAGGATATACAGTACCAGCAGCAGATAGCCCCAGCGGAACGCGCGGGATGTAGCCTGCACCTGCTGCTCTGGCACATCAGCCGGGAGTCTCCACGTGACCTTTCCGCCCTCCACTTCTCCAGCAGGGGAGACCGAGTCGGGCAGCACACGCCCTGGCAGGACGATCTCATAGTCAAGGCAGGCTTGTGGCCGGCCGAC
>JALGTI010000092.1 GCA_029821455.1 Candidatus Zipacnadia bacterium
GACGAATATCTTCTGCGCCAGCTTGAGCTTCTTGTGATCGGCATACGTCTTGGTGACGACAGCATAATAGTCGTCATTGGGCACTAGGTAGCGGCCTGCGATAATGGCACAACAACGGTCCGCCTCACTTTCCTCACCTTCCCGGGGCGCGATGCGCGTTGGCCCCAGTGCCGTCTTATTAGGGTCCACCCCTGCCACCATCGTCGGATGCCCATTGTGGAACGCCCATAGTTCCAGCACCCCCGAAGCATCCTCCACGCCTTCAACCTGCCGAAGCTGTTCGACGATGGACATGTCAATGCCCGCCAGGTCCTTGGGCAGCTTTACCTCTGCGTACGGGCACGGTATCACCCGCTTCTGAATCACCACGTCCGTCCTGCGCCGCCAGAAGCCTTTCCACGCGTAGCCAAAAAGCATTCCGTTTCCCTCTCAACCTCCCTACAGCGGCATATTGTCGCCTTGGAAGTCATAGTGGTCTGGTTATCTTGAGAAACGTCTGTGCTGGGGCTTGGGGTTCCCGCCGGGGCTTGATCCTTACTCCCCTCCCTGCCGGTGCCGGGCCCAGTTACGGTCTATTACCGGCAGGGCGATCTTCAGCGACATCCATCCAATGCTGTCGGGGAAAGTAGTGAACTGCGCCTCCACCATCTCGTCTAGCCCGGGCTCATTGGCCAGCCAGATCAGACACAGGGCGGCATAGCGCGTATATTCCCACCCAAAGCCCTGCCGCACTACCTGCCGCTGGGCCTCCTGCTCCATTGCGATCGAACAGATGACGGCCTGGATGCGCAGCATAAGGTTATCGCTCTGCGCCCATTCCTGCCATTGCGTAAGCTGCTCGTCGGGCGCAAGCGCCAGCGACCCGCAGACCGCCCTCACCGCCTCACCATCCCGCTCCCACATCGGGTTGACCTGTTGGTCCGGCCACTGCACCGGCCACGCGCCACTGAGACCGCTGACCACAGCATACGCCGCGCCGGGCACCACCTGCTGCTCCTCCACCTCCCTCAGAAACAGCAGCACCCGCTCCCCTTGCACGAACTGCGGATGGCACGCATCCGGCACTGAGACGGGCTGCTGAGCACTGCCTAGCACGTACAGGTTATCCCCATCCTGGCAGCCGATGAGGGCCTCCTCCACTTGTATAGTCGCGGCGGTGTCGGCCGGCTCCATCGTCGGCGGCAGCCATGGCGTGTAACGCGCCAACCAGTCAGGGTAGTCGAACTCCGGCCGCAGCCGCTGGTTCAGCGGTGTGACCGCGGCCACCTTACAGACCGCCACCACCTCCGCCTGGCTGGCCATCCCATGCAGGCTGCTCAGGTACCACCAGCAGATCGTGGAGCTTATCACATCTGGCGGCTGCCCGGCTGTCTTCTCCAGCCAGAGCCGGTGAACCGTGTTGTCAGTCTGCGCCCAGCAGATGCCTACGAGCACCCCGATCACTAGGACAACGACCACCAATCTGATCCTCATAGTGTTCACCTCAAAACCTGCAGCAAGTCACCAGTACAATTCTCCGCCCGTCGCCATCCGCCTGCCTGGAATAACCTCCCTATTGCCTGCTCGCACGGAGGCCGGTAAGACCGGTACGACGAAATATCACATCAAGGAAAACCTCTATGAAGCTACACGCCCGCAGTGAATTCATCATCGTCGCGGCCCTGATTGCTGTCGGCCACGGTCTTGACCTGCTCACTACCTACATCGTCTGTCCCGACCTCAGCCGCGAAGTTGGCTTTCTGTACCTCAAGCTGGCCAGCCTCGGCCACGGGACTTGGGGCCTACTCATCGCCTACAAGGCGCTCTTTGCCGCTATTTCGATATTCGCCTATCGGCTGATTATGCGGGCACGCAGGCGCTTTTATCCGGAGCAGCCGCGTGGCTCCTTGCGGGACTTCCTACACGCGGCCCATTCGCTAGGGGCTGTGCACCGTGCTGACGGTCGCTGGGTGATGCCCAGTCCGAGGTTAACTCTATTGTGGATTGTCTACATCCTCATCATTGGTGCTGCGACCTATGCCTGGGCCTTAGCTATCCATAATATCAGCGGCTCTCCCGTGTGGATGGACAGCCTTGGCAGGCTGATCGCGGCCCTGGTGGCGGTCTTTGGCTTCTGGGGCTCGGCGTGGTATGACTACCGCTCTGGCTGCGCTGAGCCTCTGCCAGGAGACTGACTCTACGGCTGCGCCCCCCAGTTCTGCATATACCAGAGGCCCTCGTCCACAGCGAAGTTCCAGTAGATATTGCTCATCTGATTGCGCTGCACGCCGACCTTGGCATATTCGTGAGCGAAATCCATAATCTCCTGGTTATCTAGCAGCCAGGCGGTATAGGGGAAGACATCGAAGGTCATACCCACATAAGCAGCCATAAAGTTCTGCGGACGCTTAAGTACGAACTGCAGGAGTAAGGCATCCTGCTCACGAGTGCACTCCTCATAGACGTTCATGCCGACGGCAGCAACAAGTCTGCCCATCAGCGGGTCCCCAGTGGTGTAGTAATACTCCATCAAAGCCCGCATCGTGATGGAAGCATGGCCGGGTGTTGCTCCCAGATAGCCAGGCTGCGCACACGGGCCTTCCAGGCTGCCGCGCCGGAGCTCTGCGTTCTCCATAATGCGGCCCAGATACCAGCGGAACGCCCGCTCGTATTCGTCCGCATGGAATTCAGCATACATTCGGGTGATGTTCCACATCGGGAACGAGATACAACGCAGCGCCCCCCGCCACCCCGGCGGCCACCAGCGGCTCTGCATATCAGGATTCATATCAAAGGCAGCAATCAGTTGGGCGGCCTCCAGCACATCCGGGTCGCCGCTCAGGAAGTAGTAGTCCACGATGCCGTTCAGATAGGTTCCCTTGGGGGTGAGGGCGCCTTCAACCTCGTTGTGATTGGCCTCCTTGTAGCTGCCTGGCCCATACTGTCCACCCACCCGCCACGGGGCCTGTGGGGAATAGTGGCAGGTATCAATGTCCATCACGTGGTACACGCCCCGCTCTAGCTCATCGAACAGGCCGCGGTTGGCGGTAGCAATGTATTCCATCCCGATGACGTGCAGGGCATCATAGTAGTAGTTCAGCGGGCAGGCCTTATCAAAGTCCTCATCGCGAGGGACAGGACCTCCGTCGGGATAGTGGCGAATCCCGTAGGCGCACTTGCTGTCCTCCGCATCGTCCACCTTCACCCATTGGGCCCCTCCAATGGCCTTGTACATACCCGGCACCACCTCTGCCTCCAGCGTATCCAGGCCAACGTGGCGGAACGCAAGGGTATCTCGAAACCAGTCCTGGTCAAACAACCGTGGGCGGCGTTGAATACACCGCCAGATCTGCCGCAGCTCGCCCTGCTGAACTGGCTCCTCGTGGAAGAAAAGCATTACCTGGTGGCGCTTTGCCTCCCCTTGCATCGGCTGATAC
Source organism: Candidatus Zipacnadia bacterium (assembly GCA_029821455.1). Taxonomy (GTDB): domain Bacteria; phylum Armatimonadota; class Zipacnadia; order Zipacnadales; family Zipacnadaceae; genus JALGVG01. The sequence continues at coordinate 3,417 of JALGTI010000092.1, forward strand.
AGCGGCGTGCGCGAGCCCGGGGCAAACAGTCGAATCCGCAGCCTCCTATCTCGGACTCTCAACTCCTTGGGAAACAGCTCCGAGAAGTCCTGGACATAGGTGGCGATCCCGCCCGGCTCTCCGCAGACATCTACCCAGCCGTCGGCGTGCTGGCCTTCAGCCAGCGTTTCGTGGCGGGGGCCCTCAACTTCGAAGTGATGCCACGCATCCTGGTCCACTGAAATCTGCCGCCCCACAGGCGTCGGCTCAGTGTAGGCGGTCGTCGCCAACGCCTCCCTGCCCAGGGCGGTACGGGCAGTCAGTTCATAGCGGCTGATGTCTATGCGCTTGCGCTCAGGGGTGTCAATGAAGATACGCGGCCACAGGCGCACAAAGCCTGAATTGTCCCACAGCTCCACCCGCATCTGAAAGCGCCCATAGTCCGTTCCCTGCTGGCCGATCATCCGCCCTACTACTATTAGTCGGCAGCGCACCCGCCCCGCTTCCTCCAGCCTGACCTCGTCAACCACCGCTGTGGCGGTGTCCCGGTCCAGTTCGCCCTTGACGGTGTAGGCACAGCGTATCTGTGTGGCGATTGGCTCCTCGGCGTCGCGCAGATAGATGGCGCGGATGAGGTCTTCCTGGCCCGGCTCGCCGAACTCTACCTTCAGCGCCCCATTTAGCACCACCCACTGTTCGCCGCGCTGCTCGATCATCATATGCGTTCTGTAGTGCATCGGCTTGCTCTGCTCGCCGTACACCAAGTGATAGGGCTGATCCGCGGCAGTGTTGAGGCTGGAGGCCAGAAAGTCCAGAAGCGCCCATTTAATGGAGCCATCCTCCCACGTGCCAAGTGCTTTGGCCTGCAGTGGCACCTCCCTGCCGTTGGAATCCAGCAGCGCCAGCTCCCTGGTGCTCTGAAGCTCGCCACGGTGGAACGGAACCCCGCAGGAGACCGGAAACGGCTCGGCCGGCAGCCGCTCAGCATACTCCATTGTCAGCGGGATTCTGGCCAACTCCGGCGGCCGGCGTGAAGCCAGATCGGGCGGCCTGACCTCGAAGTCCCATAGCGATGACTTGGCCGCCACCGGTGGCTTTGCCCCCGAAAACAGCTCTACATCCCCGAAGCAGCAGATCGTGGAGAAATTGTACTCCCAGCCGGCGTCCTCGGGTGTTTCGTCGTAGCCATACTTGCCTTGTGTATGGATGTCGTCGGCCAGTACCTGCGTGCTGGCCACCTGTTCAAAGTTCCGCAGGGTCAGAGTGAAAGCATCGCCGGGCCTGACATAATCGGATATATCAACTGCAAAGATAGTGACGCCGTCGTCATCGGCGATATCGCGCTGCCACACAACCTCGTCATTGACAAGCACCTGCTTGAGCCGATGGCCCACAAACTTGGACACCGCGGCATTCGGGGTGAAACGCGCGTCTTCCGTCAGACCCATCCCGAAGTAGTTGTCCGAGCAGTAGAACCGCAGGTACAGCGGCCCGCTCCAGCCAGCCGGAACGCTCACCTGCCGACTGAACGCGCCATAAGAGCCTGCTTCGGAGTGCTCCCAGGGGTGTTCGACGCGCAGAAGCTGGCGCATGTCGGCCCCGTCCCCAAAGTATTTGCCCTCAGAGGTGAACTGCCAGGCCGATAGATCCTGGCACAGGTCCAGAGACGCCGCCATCGCGCTACTCACCCCCAGCCCAACAGCAACGAGTGCTGTTATCAGACGCAGGAACATGGTCTTCACCGGCCTCCTTACTTATTCTGTTTGTTGGCAGGCCAATTCGCCAACCAGGCTAGCTTACCTCCGTGCTGCCTAGGTCCATAGCTGCGAGCGCGTTGACTTGTGAAGTAGCCTGTTGTTATACTTTCTGGTCCCCGCATGTCCCATTTGGCAGTACAGACGGCGCATGACAGGCGCTTGGACTGCCCACAATGGCCACGGGTACACGAAGAGCCAAATGAGAACCGCCATCGGTCGGATATATCACTTCTATGCTGGCGTCTTCCACGAATGGCCGGCCTTGTTCCTGGTCAACAGTACGGTCTTCTTCACCGAGGTCGCCTACTTTATGGTATTCGCCACCCTGCCGCTGTACCTGACCGGCCAGCTTCATGCCCCCGCCAAGGCGGCCGGACTGGTCTTCTCTGCATTTGCAATTGCAGAGACACTGGGGAAGACCCCGGCCGGGGTTATCAGCGACCGCTGGGGGCGGCTGCGCGTGGTGCTGATTGGCCTGGTGCTGTGCGCGATTGCGCCCGTGCTGATGGGCGTTGCCCCGCGTTGGGAACTATTTGTCTTCCTGCGTGTCTTTGACGGCCTGGGAATGGCGGCCGTCTGGCCCATCCTGCTTGCCCTCATCGGCGTGCGGGTAGCCAGTGGCAGCCGCGCCACCGCCCTCTCCACCTTCAACTTCGCCTATATGGCCGGCATGGGGCTCGGCTGGATTGCGGGCCTGGAAGTGGGAGAGTGGCTCGGTGGCGGCGACAACAGACAGGTCTTCTTTATCAGCGCTGCCATCTTCTTCGTCGCCATACTCTCGGTCGGGGTCCTATCGCTTGTGGAACGCGGCCGGCGCATTGCCGAGAGAGCATCCGTTGACAAGCCGCCGCCCCTATGGGAGGGCCTGAAGGAGGTGGCGCGCAGCCGCCATGTGCTCCTGCACATGCTGTGGATATTCGCCCTCCTCCAGCTTGCCATCACAATGCTGGCCCCGGTAGTGACCCTGTATGCGCGTGACGTGCTGAAGATGAATCAGCACGATATGGTGAAGTTGTTGCTCGTTCCGGTCATCGTGATGGCTGCATTGGCTATCCCGCTGGGGAGGCTGGCTGACAAGATAGGCCGCGCCCGGGCCGCGCAGTTGGGAATTGCCGTCGCAGGCCTGGCGCTGCTGGGCGTGCCGCTGCTCGCCGAGCCCTGGCAGAAGCAGGCGATGATGGCCTTATTGGGCGGCTGTTATGCGATAACCGCCCCTGCCTGGCTGGCCCTGACCAGCGAACTGGCTCCGACGGGGATGCAGGGCGCGGCAATGGGGGCGATGAACACGGCCCAGGGCCTGGGCTTCTGCGCCGGGCCGCTGGTGGGCACAGCATTATACGACATCCAGGCCGATGCACCGTTCGTAGGCTCGGCCGTTGTTCTGTTGGTCGCCGCCCTTGCCGCCCTGCTACTGGTCAAAGCGCCGAAGCAGAAGCAGTCAGAGGACGATGTGGAAGAAAACCCGGCGGCCGGCAAGCCCAGGCAAAGCTGATTCGCATCGCCTCAACTCCAGCACAGGTCCTCATTGGTGCCCCTCGACCACGACATCAGCAGCAGGGAATTAGCCAGAGCATTGCTTCATCCCAGCCGATCAGCGAAGCTTCCGTACGCGGAACTTGCTGATGTAGGCTATGACTTTGGAGCCAATGGCGCGGAAGCCCACCTTGCCGCCGGAGGGGATCTCGTCGGCAAGGTCGTCGGGCTCGGTGAAGCCGTGGGCAAGTTCGCCATTCACTCCGAGCTGGCAGAGCGGGCCGTCTTTGACGATGCGAATGTGGTAGGTGCGCCGCACTTCCTTACACAGGTCCGGGCCCTGGCTCATGAGGTGGAGACTCGGATTGCGGCGCCAGTTGGAGACCCCGGTGTGAGTCCCATCGTCATCGTAGCGGCTGACTGAGACGTGGTAGGAACGCATCGGGCAGTCGTCGGCGATGTAGTCCGCAAATATGCCTTCCCGTGGGGGCAATTCTGTAATGACATCCTCACCGTTGAGGCCCTTCATCCCCACGAATGTGATGATTAGGCCGTTGCTGGTCTCCAGATGCAGGTCGTACTCCACGGCAATGCCGTCGGGGAAATTGTGCCTGCAGAAGGCCTGGCAGCCGACGCCGCCCTGCTGACTGCCAGTGCAGTCGAGGCATAAAACGCCGGGCTCGCTGATGGACATTCCTGGCAAGCCCTCATTATGCCAGTTTGAATCGGGTTTGCCCAAGGGCGTGGGTGACGAAGGTGCTGGGGGTTTGGCGCTGAGTAGCCAGAGCCCCCGACGCCCTGGACCGGGTGGAGGTTCTCGGAGGCACAACGGGTTCTGCGGGTCGAACGGAATCACCACCGAACGTCCACGGGCACAGGGCCGTCCTTCGCTTGCCCCGGCACTCGAACGCGCTTCTGGATCTCCTCGCCGGTAGGCGACCACTGCGCAGGAATGCTCAGCAACACTTCAACGTCCTGCCCTGTGGCGTAGATCGGCAGCCCCTCCAGCGTCTCGTACCCCACGGGCGGGGAGGAGACCACGTGGGCACCCCTGTCGTCGCAGGTCAACGATAGGGATACGTCCCCGTCGGCGCGGAGGCGAACGCCGGCGTAGCGCAGCTCGGCGCCGCGGACGAGCAAGATGCTGCGGCACTGGCCGCGGGCGTCGGTCTCGATGGCGCCGAAGCGTCCCTGCAACAGCCAGTCTCCCGGTCCCGAACCGGACTCGTAGAACGCCAGGCGCTTGCCTCCGTTCGCATGCGTGATCTCCACAGCCGCCGCGGCGTCCCCTGGCAGCAGGCTCACGCCGGTCGCCGTCGGCGTGTCGAAGTAGGCCTCATGTACGGCGACGAAGGGTGCGCTTGAGCCCTGGTGTCGCACCATCAGGCTGTGCCGGCCGGGGTGGGGGAAGGTGCTCAGAACGAAAGCGGTCTGTCCCGGCACGCCGGCTACTGTTACCCGCGAGAGTACGTCGCGCCGCCTGCCGGGATGCTCGGACTCGGGCTCGGCAGGAATGCGCCAGGTTGCCGTGAGGGTGTCGTCGGCGGCGCCGACCTTGTAGTCGGGCTCGCCCCGCATCACGTACAACGCTGGCTCGAAGCCGGTCTTGCTCTCCATAGGGATCGAGAGCACCGGGTCCTCCCCGACCCCGTGGTAGAACCAGTCATGCACCTTCCCGCCTTCCACACGGAAGATGTCCAGCAGGTACTCGTCGAACTGGCAGAGGAGGCGGCGGTAGATGTCGGTGTGCTCGTAGACCTTGTCGCCGTGGGCTTCGGCGATCTGGGCCGCGGGTAGATCGACGAAGGTGTCAATGTGCGGGATCCGCTCGTCCTTGAGGTAGTTGCCGTGGACCTGCGAGGTCTCGTCCACCGTCACCGTGTTGTGGGCGTAGGAGGCGCCGCTGTAGATGCGCTGATCTGGGTCGTTGTAGCGGGTAGGCTTCTCGCCGGTGAGCATGCGGTCGCGGGAGTAGGTGAGGAGATGGAGGCGGTCTCCGTGTGCGTGGCCGCTCCCCGGTTTCAGGGCATTCAGGCCGGCATACAGGCGGTTGCCGTTGGCCTCGCGCTTCAGCGCCACATAGCCGCTGGAGAGGTTGGCGCTCTGGTAGGGCACGGGCTTCTCCTCGATGGTGTCGGCCCCGTACATCAGACCGGTCAGCCCCCGGCTGCCCGCCCGCAGGGACGAGTAGGAGCCCACCTCATCGACATCCAGGTAGCGGTAGCCAATCTCCGCAGTGAGGGGGTAGGTGACGAGGCTGACGCGCCCGCCCATGTCGCCGAAGGGTGCCATGGTGAGGTCGGGGAAGGTCTGGGCGGTGAACCACTTGATGGCCCGGCGGAGCACGCGTGACCGGGAGTTCTGCGGGTCGGTCTCATCGTAGATCTCTGGTGGGAAGAGGTCCGGCATCTGCTGGGAGAGACGGTGGGCGAGCACGAACACACGGCAGTGAGGCCCGAGCGCATAGAGGTGGTACGCACTGCAGAGGCCCCAGAAGGCCCCATCGTCGAGGTAGTTGTTGTCAGTAAGCCAGGCGATGCTGTGATGGTCCGGGCGCTTCTCCGGGGAGTACTCGCGGCGGCCGAAGGCCCAGTCCACGTAGTCGGTATCCTCGATGGCGCAACCCACCAGCGCGACGACGCCCAGATAGCTGTGCATATGGTTGTCGTTTGGGCTGCTGTCTTCCTCAACCCGAAACACCGAATCGCCCCAGTGCTTCAGCAGCTCCATCTGTATCTCGTGGTGCTCTTCCGGGCTGAAGAGCCCGTCCACATTCCTCAGCATCTCGTAGGCCTCCGCCAGGCCCTGCAGGATCGAGCAGTCGCCCTCCATGTTGTAGGTCCAGATTACGTGCTGGGTCCCGCTACCGAGCACGGGCAAGGGCTTGATGTGCTTGGCGAACAGCTTCAGGAGCCCGGCGCTGCGCTCCGCATAGGCGCGGTCGGCGCCGAGCGCGTGCAGGAGCGCTAACTGCTGGGTCGTGCGTGACATCGCCAGCAAGTACAAGCACCCCCAACCCTCGTAGAGAGTGCCGGCGTAGCTGGAATTCGGGGGCATCGCCGTGGAAGGCTGGTCGAGGGAGAAGGTCTTGCCGCACTGGCGGCAGGTGGCGTCTGTGTCGTTGAACGGATCGAACCGCAGTCCCCCTCGGCACTCGGGGCAGGTCATCAGCGTGTAGACCTGCATCTTCCGCTTGGGCATCAGCTCGTCGAGTCGTTCGAGGGGCTGCGCCAACCAAGGCTGCACGCCGGCGTCCAGATCCTCGACTACCTTGCGCGCCCAGTCGAGGGCCTCAGCCTTCCGGTTCATCTCGGCCAGCACTGCCCGGTCCAGAAGCCCGGCGGGATGCACCCACCTCTGCGCCCGGGCCGGCGCGATGTCGCTCTGCTTGATGCGCGCCGGGTCCGGGCC